>CAZANF010000085.1:0-10637 GCA_964486425.1 uncultured Spirochaeta sp.
GTGGATTCATCCATGGCAACTATTTTCATAAACAGATCAGCGGCTACTTCAAAACGCGAATCCTGAAAAGCGCTTATCCCTGCACGCAGCAAATCCTCGGAACTGCGTTCGGTTTCCGCAGAAAAGGCTATTGTCGGTATGGCTGCCAAAAATATGACTGCAAGCAGAACACGTACAGGTACGGTATTTTTCAAAACGAACCTCCATTCGATATTTTCGGCGTTAATGTACGGCACTAAACAGATTCAGATAATTTTTTTATGTTTTCGACGAATCCCTTCGGATTATCAGTCTTAAAAAAGGCTGAGCCGCTAATCATGACGTTAGCACCTGCAGATATCAGCACGGGAGCCGTAGTAGTATCAACACCGCCATCAACAGCAATATCATATCCGTACTCATTTGCACCTCGCAGAGATTCTAACACTTTTATCTTCTCTATGGTACCAGGAATAAGCTGCTGCCCGCCGAATCCTGGATTCACAGTCATTACCAGTACAATGTCAATATTCGGAAGCAACATCTCAATGGCTGAAACCGGTGTGGACGGGACGATGCTGATCCCGGCACGAATTCCGGCATCCTGAATAAGTTGAACCAAACGGTGAGCATGAGTGCATGCTTCAATATGAAAGGTTATATGATCTGCACCGGCATCAATATACCAGGGAATACATGTTTCCGGATTGTCGACCATAAGGTGGACATCCAGTGGCAGGGTTGAATGTTTTTTGACATCACTGACCATTTTGGGACCAAATGTTAGATTAGGTACAAAATGACCATCCATAACGTCAAGATGAATCCAGTCGCTTCCCGATTCATGGATTCTTTGCAAGGCATGACTGATGTTGCTAAAATCAGCCGAAAGTATTGACGGCGCAATGTGTATTGTGGATACTCCCATATCGTTACTGTACAAAAATATTACAGGAGCCACAATCCTTTTTTCCTCTTCCCTGCCGCGTTTCGCACCTGTGTGCATAATCCATCGGGCACCCAAGCGTACGTTGACGAAACTCGCTAACATGTTATAATACATAGGTTGCCATAATTTGATATAGAATAATTTTTTACGCAGGATACTAAGGTGCCGAATGATGACCGGGTTGAGGTTTTGCTTTCCCAAGCTTACGATGCATTGCATAACCATAAAATTGAAACAGCCATCTCGATTATAGAAGAATCTCTTTCAATTGATTTTGAGCATAAAGAGGTACTTTCCGCGTTAAAATTGACGAACTTCTGGAAAGATCGTTTTTCAGCCCTCGAATCTATTGATCCTTATGAAACAGGTGAATTTCTTCTGGATCAATGGGGTTTGTTCATTCCCTTTGCTGAACGGATAGGCACTGTTCCCGAGCGCTGTATGTATGCAATCCGATACTGTGTATTCGGTGCAGCCCTGGAGAGCTATTTACCGTTGTTCGAAAACAGCGGCAAGCGTGATGCCGATCTGAGTCAGAAAATCGGTCGGTGTTATAAGGGACAGGGAAATTATGAAAAGGCAGTTGAAATGTACGAGATTGCCGTAGGGCTTAAGCCGGACGACCCAGGCATTTTAGCTGAAATGGGAGATGCATATGCACTTATTAACGAGACAGCATATGCAAAGGTGATGTTTCGCGAGGCTTTTTTTATAGATGCACAAGCTGTCCGATTGGAGAACCTTGAATCGGAAATGATTCGTCGGCTCATTTCCGCAGTTGAGAAGGATGGACATCATGGAAGAGCTGTTGTTGAGTGGATACCGGTATACGGGGTGTTGTACGGGGTTTTTTCGGTAAAACGTGAGCTGCGCTCAATTGAGTATGGAAAACTGAAACAATCGGTATATGGAATTGAGCGTGAACTGGTACAGTCGAACAGTGACACTGAAGTACTGGTACCTCGCTTATTGAATCGATATTTCTGGCTGGTAGATCATCTCAATAGTTCAAAAGATGATCGTGGTAAAATGGAAGAGGTGCTGCTGAAGATTCAGCAGCTGGACAAAACAGTTTATGCTAAGTTTATTGAATAATATAAAGCATTTCAGCAGGAGAATATGATGGCAGAATCAACAGTGGGACCCATCGCCGAGCTTCTAAAAGAAGAGACGTGGACCAGAGCAGCATTGAACAACTATACCATCGGGAATCTTAAAGAACTCGATGATTTGGTCGAGCGTGTAGAAGAAAATGATGAGCAGGAAGAAATACTTGAACTGTGTGACGAGCATCTGCAGCATACAAAAAACAGTATAATTGCCCTCTATTTATCCGGGATCATTCAGCTTTCCCGTCAGTCAATGAATGACGGAAACCTGATCATGCTGGTAAATTTATTCTCCGACAATCATAAATGGAAAATTGTTGAGTATCTATGTAACCGTATTTTAGATTTTGGTGAAAACAAGTATGCATTACGAACCCTGGTAGATTGCTATACCCATGAAAACAGAACCGACGAATTGTTTTCTGTGTATGAGCGGCTTATCAAGGTAGATTTTGAGGAAGCCGACATTGTACGACAGCTTGCGGTTAAGTACGAGGAAGAAGGCAATATTGATGAAGCGATAAACTACTACAAGAAGGCACTGCATCGTTATATCAGCAAGAAATTATTCTCGAACGTCAAGGATGCCTGGCATAAATTGGTCAAGTATTGTCCCGAAGAGATCGAGTTTTTTAATCATGCCGAGAAGAAGATTGCCAAGTCTCTGAGCGAGGAGCGTGCCGTTCAATTAATGGAGGATTATTATCCTGCGTTTATTGAAAGAAAGGATTGGGATACCGCGATTGATATACTGAAACGAATACTGACGTATGATCCGCAGCACCCGCAGGCTCGAAAAGAGATTGTCGAATGTTACCGGAAAAAATATGCAGACCACAGCCATCTCGAAGAATATATAAAACTCAGTAATCTCAATGCAAACTGGCGTAATATACATGAGGCAATCTCGGATTTTGAGAAGCATATCTCTTTTGACGCAGGGAATTTTGTATTCCATCGGACATGGGGTGTAGGCAGAATCCGGAATATTGATGATGATGAAATAACAATTGATTTTGCCAAAAAGCGTCAGCATAAAATGAGTCTGAAAATGGCTGTAAGTGCCCTTCAGATTATGCCGCGAGATCATATTGCTGTTTTGCGAAGTGCAGTCAGAAAAGAAAAACTCAAGGAGAAGGTAAAGAAAAATCCTGTTTGGGCACTGAAAACAGTAATCCGCAGCCTTGATAACGCTGCCGACATGAAAATGATCAAAAATGAACTCGTGCCGCATGTATTGACCCCCGGAGAATGGACTTCATGGAGTACCAAGGCCAGAGAACTTCTGAAAACCGATGAATCTTTTGGAAATCTGCAGGACAAACTTGATTTTTATATGGTCCGAGAAAGTCCGATTACCCTCGATGAAAAGATTTATAACAGATTCAAGGCGGAAAGCAATTTCTTCGACCGTGTAAAAACCCTGTTTGAATTTCAAAAATACACTGAACGAGATGACAGTTTCGGAATGGATAGCGATTTATTCCGGGAAATGTTTGAGTACTTTGTAGGCTTCCTGCGGAATCCCATGAGTATTACCGAATATGTGGTCGCTTCAAATCTTGTCGTACGAAGGATTATTCAGCGTCATTCATTTCTTAATCCGGGCGTAGATTTGGACTTTACTGAACTCTTCAGTCAGATTGAAAATGTCGAGGACATCTTTCAGAAACTTGATGATGTGGATTTGCGACGAGACTTTTTGATGCTGCTGCGAAAGAATAGCAAGCAATGGCCTGATTGGTATGTAAAGCTGTTTCCGTATCATATCTCGAAGGAAATTATTAATGAGCTGGAGAAGCACAACCATACAGAACAATTAAAAGCAATCTTTTTCTCGGTGTTTGATAATTATCGTGACAAGCGCGAAGCCTTTGTCTGGGTTGTCCGCAATTGTGCTGAAGACGAATGGTTTAAATCGGTTGATATAACATATGAAAAGCTGCTTATCAATTTGATTCACTTGCTTGATATCACCTATAGAGATATTGACAATCGAAAGGACGCCGCCGGAAATCGACGTATTAACAAGCAGATCCAAACCTACTTGTTTAAAGAGAACAGGCTGCTCGATTACTTGATGCAGGCTGAAGAGGAATCAGTCATTCGCATTTATACCCTCATTGAGGATGTAAAGGATCTGGATCCGGCTATCAGGCTGGAACTGCGTCACCGGATACAAACCAAATTTCCGGATCTTCAGTTTTATGGTGAGCAGGAAAAAGAGGTTTTCAGCCGTGGCGGCTTTATGGTGCTTCCCCAGTCATACGAGGAAAAACAGCGCAGGCTGCAGCAGATACATGAGGTGGAAGTGCCTCAGAATTCAAAAGAGATCGCTACTGCACGTGAATATGGAGACCTTAAGGAGAATGCCGAGTACAAGGCCGCTAAAGAGCGTCAGGATATGCTGAATAATACTGTAGCAAGGATAAAGGAAGATCTTGAGCGGGCAACTATTGTACCCCAGAAAGAGTTTGATGACAGTGCGGTAGGTTTCGGCACGCGGGTTACCCTCACAAATCTGGACAGCAGTGAAACCGAGGTTTTCACTGTACTTGGTCCCTGGGAATCCGATCCGGATAATGGTATAATTTCGTATTTGTCCCCGCTTGGGAGCGAGTTAAGTGGAAATACGGTAGGCGATGAGGTTCGGTTCGTTATTAATGAACGATCATACGCATATCGAGTGGAGAAAATACAGAAGGCTCAGGTATAGTTTTACAGTTACAGACGTTCCAGGCCGCTGTTGGCTTCCCGTCGAAGTGCTGGGTGATGGCCTTCTTCACTCAGTGCTTCGATTTTTTCCCGGTGCTGACTCAATCCGCTGCGAGAGATCCCGCGAACACCATACATTTGAATCACAAAGTTCGGATGTTCGAGCATGCGAACAAAAAATGTTTCAAAATCTGTGTTATCAGCGGTACTCATAGCCTTGGCCAAAGAATCAAGTACCCGGCTGTTTTCCTTATCCCACTCCTCCTGCATGATTTCGCGCAGGATCTCGGCTCCCCCATCCGGATTGTGTTCCACCAGCAGCTGAATGATTTGTATGCGCATGGCTTGTGGTGTTTTTTCATTCGCCACATGTGTTTGCAGGAACTCCCATGCCTCAGGCGAGTCTAATTCGGCGAGTGTAGTGACCGCCTTTCGGCGGATACTTTCTTCCGGATCGTTTTGCACCATATAGCGGACAGCCGGCAATGCGCTTACTACCTTTCCGGACGCTACCCCGTTCAAGGCTACTTCGCGGGTTCTCAGAAAGGAATCGCGCAGCGCTTGCTGCAGTATCCCGGTATTGTCCTCGTCGGGAAACCTGCTCAATGCAGAGACTGCATATGCACGCAGCATGTTCTCCTCCGATCCCAGGGCGTTGCGCAAAGCAGGAAGTGCTTCGGGATCACCAATTTTTCCAAGAGAATCAGCCGCATATTGCCTCTGTATCATCGGCTGGAACTCATCTTCCAGGATAGCGACAAGCGGATCGACCGCGACAGAAAGCTTCATATCTCCCAGAGCCAACAGTATAGCTTCAACCAGATTCCCGGAGGTACTTTCGCTGTTTTCGAGTATGTCCAGAAAGAACTCGGCATCTTCATCCGTACCAAAAGATGATAATGCCCGGACCGCCTCAGCGGAATATGCGGTGTTGTCCTCTTCTATTAAATCGTACAGGAGCTGAGCTGCTTCTCTCGGTGCGTCAAGTTCAACGCTGCCTAAATACCCTATCGCTGCTCGTATGATGGAATTGTCGTAGTCGTAGTAGTACAATAGCAGATCCAGTGCTTCATCCTCAAGTGCAGGGTCTTCGAACTCTTCAAAGAAGCCGAATATGTCACGCCTGAGCTCATTACTGTTACTGAGCTGGAATCGTTCCACCAGTTCGTCGTTCAAACCGGTCTCGCGCCTGTCCTTCAGGGTTGAGACCAGTTCTATTACTTTGCTATCTATGCCAAAAGCGAGGGTTTCACTCCACTCTTGATAAAGACTTGTTTCATCATAATCTTCATCAGCAGTCTCAGCAGTCTCAGCAGCCTCCTCCTGGCCGACAGCCGGCAGGATGAAAAGACAGAGGACAAGCAGTACTGCGCTGTATGTTATCAGGCCGTTCTTCATAGTGATTTCCTTTGTTTTACGAGAAACCGAAGCACCTCTGTACGCATTATATGATACAGCAGGATGAGCATGGCAATGGACAGCAGGCCGATGCCTATAGTTGATATCCAGTTTACAAGAGTGGATCCATACCGCCACTCCGAACCAATAAACTGTTGAACCCCGATGAACGAGATTACTCCGATCACAACAGAAGATACAACAACCTTCCCGGCCTCGGGTAACGTTGATTTGGTAAGGGATATGTGATACCTGCGCTTCAGGAGAACCAGCATGATAATCAGTCCGACACTAAAGGCGGCGGAGTTGGCCACTGCCAGCCCAACTACCCGTAATACGGTTTCCCTCAGGACCAGGGACAGAGCGACATCAAGAAGCATAGTGCCGATAGCTACATATAATGGGATACGGTATTCGCCTAGTGAATAAAAGAGTCGCTGGATAAGGTTGAATGCAGCCACACTGAATAGACCGAAGCTGTATCCGACGAGTACTTGAGCTGCCATATGTGTATATTCGGCAGTGAAGGCTCCGCGCTGTAATGCAACAGCGATGGCAGGTCGCCCCATAACCGCTAACAGCACTGCAGATGGAATCAGCAGCGAGAACAGAGAGGTGATTCCCCTGTTTATTGTGCTCTGCAGGGAGGCGAAATCCTCCTTTGCAGCCTGCCTGCTCATTGTCGGGAAAAACACGGTAGCGATTGAGGCGGAAAATACCCCGAACGGCAGCTGCCAGAAAATCAATGCATTCAGCAATGCGGTACTGGATCCTGTTTCCAGGCCGCTGGCAAGGAACATCGAGATCTGATGATTGATTGTATATACCGAACTGGTCATTACTACAGGTACCCACCGGCGAAGTATTCGGCGGAATTCGGGTGTCTTGAAATCAAAGGAAATCAGCTTGTGATACCCCAGGCGATACAAAGAAGGAAATTGAAAGAGTATTTGTCCGATTCCACCGATGAGAACACCCGCAACCATTGAATATATTCCCATTGAGGGCGCAAGGAAGAGAATAGATGAAATAACGGATATCGAGAACAGAAGCGGGGTTATTGAGGGAACCGCAAATTTCCCGTGGGAATGAAGGGTGCCCATAAACACAGCGCTTACACTTACCAAAAAAGTATAGTTAATCAGAAAGCGGAACAAGTCGGTTCCCAGCAAATGCTGTTCGACAGTGGGGAAATCAAACAGGGCATGAATGATTTGGGGAGAAAAAACAATCGAAAGGATGGTAACCGGAAGCAGCACAATACACTGCAGGGCAATCAGAGTGCCGAACAACCGCTGGGGTCTATCTCCATCCGGATGAAATTCTACTGTCTCGGTCATAACAGGGATAAATGCGGATGAGAGAGCACCTTCCGCCATAAGCTTGCGCAGATTATTCGGTATGGAAAAGACCAGGTTCATGACATCTGCAGTGCCTCCCCCGCCAAAGAAACTGCTGAATACGGCTGTTCGTACAAAACCGAGGATTCTTGATAGGGCTGTTGCGCCCATGACAATCCCGGTCGAGACGCCGAGCTTATGGGCAGATTCAGTGTTCTTCTTCATGAAAGATTGATCCCGGACTGAAATTGCTGCATGAACCCTGCGGCATATTGAGGAAATCTATCTTCCCGAATACTGTCACGAATCTCCTGCATAAAGGTTTGCATGAAGAACAGATTGTGCTTGGTAGCAATCATCGGTCCGAGCATTTCCTTCGCATTAAACAGATGATGCAGATATCCTCGGCTGTAGGAAGCAAGTTGGGGGGCTGTTCCGCCAATCGGGTCGATTTCCAGGTCCGATCCCCTGTGAATCGCGCGCTTCAATGATACTAACCCGTTTCTGGTAAAAATGCTTCCGTTGCGGGCTACCCGGGTAGGAAGAACGCAGTCGAACATATCTATTCCAGCTGAAACCGCCGACAGGATGAAATCCGGGGTACCGATTCCCATTACGTATCTGGGTTTTTCCTCCGGCAGGAACTGCGCCGTATGGGCAAGGATGTCCTCAAATTGAGCGCGGGATTCACCTACCGACAGGCCGCCGATAGCTATTCCGGGGGTATCCATCTCTGAGATCGTAATGGCATGGGCTTTTCGAAGCTCGGGAAAAAAGTTTCCCTGGATGATCCCGAAAAGATGGCCATGGTACCAGTCCCCAATAGACTGCCACTGTGCTTTGGCTCGTTGAAGCCAGCGGGTAGTCTGATCCATAGCTTCCTGAGCCTTCTGACGGGTAATATCCGGCGGGGTGCATACGTCAAGAACCATCTGAATATCACTGCCGAGGTTTGCTTGTGCGAGAACGACCGATTCCGGTGTAAGGGTATGTGGATTCCCGTCGATATGGCTGCGAAAGTACACCCCTTCTTCTTCAATCCTGCGTAAACCAGGCAGTGAAAACACCTGGTACCCTCCTGAATCGGTAAGGATATTGTATGGCCAGCTAGAGAACCCACGAATACCGCCAAGGCTGTGTACTGTTTCAATCCCCGGACGCAGCAGCAGATGATAGGTATTGGCAAGAATCAGTTTATATCCGAGGTCTGCTACCTCCGAGGGATACATACCTTTAACCGTGGCTGCGGTTCCAACGGGCATGAATGCAGGGGTTGATATATCACCATGTGGAAGATGAAGTGTCCCGGTACGTGCCGGTGTTGATTTTTCCTGATGTTCAATGGATATAAGCATTGCAGATCCTTTTTGTCGACTTAGGTTTTGGCACGGAGAAGCATAACACTGCCGATTATGAAGAACAGGGTTGCGCCGCTAAACGCCCCGATTACAGGAGGGATACCCCCTACTCCGGCTAATATGGATAGTACCATCTGAATTACATAATACCCCACAGAAACCGTTAAACTCAATAAGAGACTCAAGAGGACTATATTCTTTTTCAGGCGACTTCCGATTGCACAGCTGAGAAGTGTAACAATGAAGGGTGTAAGTGAGAAAGCAAATCTTTCATAATACTCTGTAAGGGCAGTCCTGAACGGCAATCCTGCTGTCTGAAGGCTCTGTATTTGCTGCGATGCCTCGTTCAGGGTAAGATCACCAAGGTCCTGTGTCTGCCGCCGGAAGGAACTTGGTGGGGTGTCGAGAACCGGATCAGAAAAAAGTGTGTCATGCGTCTTTTCCAGTTCTCCGGTGTCCTGGTTCAATAGAAAAATATCGGCGTCGGGAATTTCCCAGGTTCGGCCGTTCCAGCGTGCTGAACGACCCTCAACACGCGAGTGAAACATTCCGTTATCCGATCGGATTACCAGCAGCACATTGGTTATTGTTTGAGTTGCATCGTTATAGTAGTCGGCAAAGTACACTACCTGTCCCTGGGAGCCGATAAGGGTAACATCGGCATTGCTGAAGCTTTGGGTTACTCCAAGCAGTTCTCTACTGCGTTGATTTTTTATCCTGGAAGACTGGATAACCACATTATCCTCGAAATAGAAACTGAAAACACTCAGCATTATTCCGAGAAATAAAAGAGGCAAGACAAGACGAAACAGCGGGATACCTGCGCCGAGAATTGCAACCAGTTCATTGTTGCTGTACAGGGTGCCCATGGTAAATGCAATAGAAAAAAGCAGAGCCATAGGAAGAGCGAAGCTTATGCTCTTCGGTATAAAATAGCTCTGCATCATCAGGACCTGTATAAACGGAACCTCCTGATTAATATAGCGAGTCAGGTTTGCGAATAAGTCGATGACCTGGATGATTATTACAAAAAAGACAATGGCAATGAGGAAAATAGAAAGTGCGTTTTTCAGAAGCATCCTGCTAATGGTTCGCATGGTACTTATTTCCTTATTCGAATAAGCAAAGTGATGAGTCCGAAGAGAATGAGTATTATGTTCGGAACCCACATGGTCAAAACCGGTGGAATTGCGTGATTTTGAGTCCCCAGGGTCTGTCCTCCCAGCAGCATAAACCAGTAAAACACACAAATTATAAGTCCGATACCAAAATTCACCGTACGTCCCGAGCGTTTTGAAAATAATCCAACAGGGAAAGCAAATATTACAAAGGCTATAGAGGCTGCCGGAATGGCGAATTTCTTATGGAATTCAATCTCGTATACCTGAAGTGTGCCGTCTTTTATCGTCTTCTGTCTTTCGCTTTGATATACATCAATGTCATCTGAAAGTGCAGGAATTATCTGTCGGGTGTTCTGCGGTTCTGTTTGCAGTAGTGTAGAGGTACTCCAGTAATGTGAGATTGCGGTGTGCTGAGCCGTTTGGACAACCCTTGAATGCTCGTCTTTTCTCTGTTCCAGTCTGTCCCGCCGTTTCTGGATATCGCGCCAGACATCTACCGAACTCATTTCCCGTGCACCGGGACGAGTAACCATATCG
The DNA here is from genome assembly GCA_964486425.1 of uncultured Spirochaeta sp. Lineage (GTDB taxonomy): Bacteria > Spirochaetota > Spirochaetia > DSM-27196 > DSM-8902 > Spirochaeta_B. The sequence continues at coordinate 10,507 of CAZANF010000085.1, forward strand.
GTAATATCCTGTAAGGGAATACGATAGTTCATCTGTTCACCGTCGGCATAATCCCATGTATCAGGATTTCGGGACGAGTAGATGTGAGAAAAAACTGAGGCAAGAGAAAGCGATAAATCGACAACATCATC
>CAZANF010000086.1:0-10593 GCA_964486425.1 uncultured Spirochaeta sp.
ATCTACTCTCCGGTCGAAGGCATAGATAAGCGGTGAATATATAGGGGCATCGGAAATAACCTCAATTATGGCTGGTAGTATCTCCGGTACTGAGTCATAGGGATAGCTGATAGTGGTGATTACTTCAACCTTCTGCGGATTTTCCTCATTGAAGGGTTCAGCTTGGAGTAATATGATGATCAGAGACGCGGCTGCAAGAGTAGTGATCAGCAATGAGAATCGCAGGAGCATTGTCGGTCGGTATCGCGGTCGCCGGTGCAGCATTATGTGTAACCGGATACCCATTAGAAAATAGGGGAGGAGTAAAATAGTCAGCAGAACATTTCCGTTAACGGTAGAAAACAACGAGTAGTAGATCAGGCGGAGGTCCTGTGCCTGAATTGCACCAGTCAGGGGCAGAAGCAGACTCAGTGGAGAGAGGATTAAAAAAAGGCTTTTGGTTCTTACCCTGCGACTTACGGAGAAAGCTATGGTGCAGAGAAAACTTATTAGGAATATATAGGTATAGGCCAGGGTTATGCTGGACAGGACGATAAGGGATATGAAGCTGCTCACCACAGCCGCGGCAGAATAAAACCGTCCATGGGGAATATGGGGCAGACGATTGAAAAGACGGATCAGAATCAGCGACAGCAAAAAACCGACAACAGCCTTGGTCACTACAAAAGAGACAGTATAGTGTTCCCACAACCCCGGAAAGTCTCTGATTTCCAGGATCAGATTCAGGACCCATGTGGACAGGATAAGCGCGGAAAACAGAAGAAGGAATACAAATGCAAGCAGCCAGGAGTGTCTGGTAACCGTGTGCAGATATCGTCTGAACAGCTTTCGCTTCTGCGCGGCTAGTATAAATCCGAATGAGATAATTCCGAGGATCATCAGCAGGTAGGATGATTCCGGAATAATAATTGAATCGCCGCCTAACCATGGGATGGTACTGTACAGTTCTTCCCAGATTGTAACATCAAGCGGCTCTGATATCGCCGAATACAGCGATTCCTGGATCTCTTCAGCGAGATTATGGTGTATTGATTGTGCAGCTGTCGGCCGCTTGTAGCCGTATAATCCGATATCGGCGGGTAAATTGGGTTCGCCTGCCCTGGCCGGTTGCGGGGTGCCGATTTCTATCCCGATTGCCGGTATGTTCTGCGACATCAATTCACCGATCAGGTTTAACGAGGTATTGCGGTTCAACCGGTAGCTGGTGGTTTTCAGACCGGGAAAGACAGGCTTCACTTGATGTGCGGAAAATGAGTCTGCAAGGCGAATCAGCAGTTGGCGGGGACTGATCCTTCCGTGGGAACCTGAAACAATCTCCGGGGCCGAGGCGGCATCGAAGATTGCCAGATAAATAACCGGTGATGATGAGGAAACCAGACCGCTGCCTGCCAGTGCATGGCTTCCCCACTGCATATTCGGGTAGAACTCTCCTCCCAGGAACGCAACCGCAAAGTTTCTCTCTTCGACGGATAGAATCCACTCAAGAGCCATGTGCAGTCCTGCTGTCAGATTGGGAAACAGGTCGGCATCGGGTTGGTCCAGGGGAAGCGCAAGGGTAACAAAATTCTGCATATCGGCATTATCCGGAGGGACGTAGATAACCTGCGAGCGGGAATACGGGATACTTTGGTCGAAGATATTCACAGAAGCATAATCAAGAATCTGGAAATCGATATCTGCATCAAGCAGCGCCGCCTTGATACCCTCTGCCGCCGCTCGTTCTGCAGCCGATCCAGGCATTCTATTCTCCGGGATCTCTATGGCATGAAGTCGTGGGATTATTGCAGCTGTAAAAATCAGCAGCAAGAAGGCTGTGGCATTTCTAGCCCGACACATATGTATTCATCCTCATCCTAACGCTGATAGCGTAAGGATGCACGCAGTGCATGCTCCTGAATCGCCAGATCCACGAGTCCGGTTATGAGCTGCTTGTACGGCAAACCGCCATCCTCACACATACGCGGAAACAGGCTGATTGAAGTAAACCCCGGCATGGTATTGATTTCATTCAGGTAGAGGGAACCGGAATCCTCATCATAAAAGAAATCAATCCGCGCCAATCCTCGTGCATCCACTGCGCTGAATGCGCGAGCTGCCAATTGCATTAGCGAATCACGGATATCTTCGGGGATATCTGCCGGAATATTGAAGTGTGCACCATCGGGATCCTGATACTTTGCCTCGTAATCATAGTATTCATGTGTAGATCGAATTGATGCAGGCGGGAATATATGCGGTGCGCTGTTGCCAAGTACTGAGCACTCTACCTCTACTGCGGTAACGGACTTTTCAATAATAAGCTTGGTATCATACTGAAAGGCTTTTACAATGCAATCATGCAATTCAGCGGAGGTATGGGCTTTGTACACGCCGACCGAGGATCCACCTCGTGCAGGTTTAATGAATACAGGGATTCCAAGTTCACTTTCTATCCGGTAAAGGAATTCCTGCTTGTCCTGCTCGTACATATGAGCATGCAAGGTGATATACGGCACAACCGGCAAACGGTGATGCTCCCATAACTGCTTGCTGATTACCTTGTCCATACTTATCGAACTCCCGCGAACCCCGGAGCCGACGTACGGGATATCCAGCAGATCCATAAGGCCCTGTACTGTTCCATCCTCACCGAAGGTTCCGTGCAGAACGGGGAACACCACATCGATTCCGAGGTTTTCGCCCTGCAAAGTGAAGCCCGTTCCGGGTTGAAAGGCGATGCGGCGAGAGCTGTTGGGTTCTACGTGGAGTATATTTGCCTCAAGATCGCTTTCGGAAGGCATATCCTGAAGGAACCAGCTGCCGTCCCGGTCTATGCCGATGGGTACCGGAGTAAACCGTTCACGATCGATCTCGCGTAATACATTGGCTGCTGATACGCATGAGACATCGTGTTCGCCGCTGCGTCCTCCGAATATTATTGCTGTACGCATTCTGACTCCCTTCGTGAATAGCCTAACCCGGATAGAATATCATGCACAACCTCGGGTTCATCCCATGGAATACTGACATCCGCGTACTGGATATTTCCTTCATGACCCTTGCCCAGGGTAATAATGAGATCTCCCGGCTGTGCGGTTTTGCAGGCATGCTCAATCGCGGAACGGCGATCGGGTATGAAGAAGAGATTCTCACCTGCTGCTTTGGAGGAAATCCCGCCGGCGATATCCTTCAGTATCTGCATTGAATCCTCTGCCCGGGGATCCTCATCGGTAAGAATGATAATGTCGGCATAACGGTCGGCAATTTTGCCCTGCATGGGACGCTTTGCGGTGTCTCGTTCCCCGGCGGAACCGAACACGATTATGAGACGGTTTGAGGTAATGCCTCTCAGCATCGGGAGCAGTTTTTCAAAGGATCCTGGTGTGTGGGCATAATCCACAAAAAGGCTGAACGGCTGGTCATGATCGATTCGCATCATCCGTCCTCGAGGCCCCTGCAGCCGCGGGATAACGGATGCAAGCTGTTCTGGCGGGATATCAGCGCATCGATGTGCCGCAGCTGCGGCAGCAAGAATATTGGCGATATTAACCTCGCCTGTCAGCTGCGTGCTGGTTCGATAGCGTTGTGATGAGACGCACAAGGTGAAGCTGCTGCCGCTCGGCTCCGACTCGATTTCTTCCGCCCAGAGATCTGCAGATGGAGCGATGGAGGTTGTGGTTGCATACCAGGTAACAGGAGCGTTTGCCTGAGCCGCCATATCGATGCTGTGCGGATCATCTGCATTCAGTATTACGTGTGCCTGGGCCCTTCGGAAGAGTTCTCCCTTGTCATACTTGTACTGATCAAAAGTTCCGTGGAATTCCAGATGCTCGTGAGTAATATTGGTAAAAATACCGGCCTGGAATACTACATCGGCCAACCGGGCGGTTTTAGGGGATAATCCATGGGATGTGGCTTCAATCACAGCAAATGTGCAGCCGTTATCTCGCATTTCCGCAAGCCGTTGATGAATCTGATCCGCCTCCGGGGTTGATTGCCGCAGGCTGTTTTTTTTCAGGGTTATACCGTCATGCATGGAAACAGTGGATAAAAAACCGGCCTTCAGCCCGCACTCCTGCAGCAGCTGATGAAGCAGGCTCACTGTAGTGGATTTGCCGTCCGTACCGGTTATCCCGATTACATACATACTCGTACTCGGATGTCCATACAGCAGGGCGGATAGCGCGGAAAAAGCCCTGCGGACATCCTTCACCTGGATAAACGATGCCGTCGCCGGTTCTGTTGTCCATGCAGGATCAAACGGTTTCTCATGGAGGATGAGTGAGGATCCGGCCTGTACGCAGTCGCTTATGTAGCTGTGGCCGTCTGCATGCAGCCCGCAGATTGCAGCAAAACACGACTGGGGAATGGCGCGGCGTGAGTCCTGGGTAATACTCGCCACCGAAACCTGTCCGGGCCCGTGAGTCATTAGCACCTGTGTACCCAGATTTATCTTTTCGATATCAAGTCTTAGCATAGCAGGTATCCTATCGGTTCCACGCCCCTTCGTCCACAGTTTTGCACTGCCCGGTTTGACTTACAAACATCATTGAATCTGCCGATGCTGTAGCCATGCGATACCTTCAAGATCAACTAATTGCGTACATCGGGAATAAAAGAACCCTGCTGCCGTTTCTTCAGCGGGTGTTTTCACAGTATGCGGGGGCTGCCGCGGGGCTCCGGTTCTATGATCCCTTTGCCGGTGCCGGTGCCGTTTCCCGATTAGCCAAAACCATGGGATATCAGGTGCACTGCAATGACTGGGAGGAGTACTCGTATGTAATTAACAGCTGCTGGCTGGGCGTAGATCAGTGTGATCTGGACCTGATTTTTCAAAAAAGGGGCGGGGTGGAGGCGGTGTTTAACGAGCTGCAGTCTGTCGGGGAGCACGGGAAACCTGTCCAGCCCTATATCTCGCGGCATTATGCGCCGAAAAGGACAGCGACTGCCGATTACCGCAGAGAGCGCCTGTTCTATACCCGTGAAAATGCAGAGTTTATTGATGCAGTAAGAACGCAGATTGATGAATGGTATCCGGACGGAGAGCTGGAAGCAGGGGATATCCGGGCAAAGCATATCCTGCTGGGTTCCTTGCTGTATGAGGCGGCGACTCATGCCAATACCTCCGGGGTATTTAAGGCATTTCATAAAGGCTTCGGCGGACATGGCGGGGATGCTTTGGGTCGAATTATGGCCCCGATGCAGCTTGAGATTCCGGTACTGCATGATTCCCTGCCGGGTGTACGGCATGTGGTGACCCGGATGGATGCTGCCAGGGCTGCAGGAGAAGGCAGCTATGATCTGGTGTATCTGGATCCTCCCTATAATTGTCATCAGTACGGCAGCAACTACTTTATGCTGAACACCATCGCACGCTGGGACCGTCCTGCAGTGGACAACAGTTTCGCCCCCGACGGCCGTCTGGCGCAAAAGGCCGGGATTCGCAAGGACTGGACGGATACGCGATCCCCGTTCTGTTCACGGAGTCTGGCCTCACAGGCCCTTGCCGGGCTGCTGGATACACTGGACAGCCGGTTTATTATGATGAGTTATAACACCGACGGCATCATTTCGTTTGAGGAACAGATGGATCTTTTTGCGTCACGAGGCAAGGTGAGTTATACAGCGACCGAATATGCAGCTTATCGCGGAGGAAGGCAAAGCATGAGCCGGCGGACGGCAACGACCGAGTATCTGCTGATTATTGATACAAAATCACATACGACAAGTCGGGACCGGCAGGGAATAGAATCTTCCCGTCGGCTTCAGTACCTGAAGAGCCTGCAGTCCCAGCGATTCGTTCCATCGCGTATGCACGAGGTCTTCAATCTGACGGAGGATCAGGGTATTTCGGAGATCACCGACGAGACCACCGGGTTCCGCGCGCAATTTATAGGCGGGTTTATCCCGTGTAGATGGGAGGTCGGCAGTACGGATATCCCGGATGAGCAGGTTGAAAGTCTTGTTTCCAGGCTGGAGCGCTGTCTTTGCAGAAATCAGTTCGAGCAGTTCGGCTCGGCTATGGATGTGCTGGAAGCCGTAGAGTTGAAATCATCCCGTCGATCAATGGTGGAGAAGGAAGCAATAAAAGCGCTGAAAAGATTTACGCATCGCAAGTACTATAAGGAATATGAATCTGCAATTATGCGTATACTGGATGTTGTTCGCAACCGACCTGATCTGCGCAGGCTTACACGCGAGACAGCGGGGGTGCAGGCCATCGCTGCCCTGCGTTTTGCCGGCTAAAAAAAACTGCCTGAACAAGTTTCAGGCAGTTTTTTATAATTGATTTCAGGAGGATATCATGAACCTTCCGGATTATACAGGAAGCGGAAGAAGTCCATTTCCGTCGACAGAATCTTGTTGAGATTGGGCATGGTTCCTTTGTAGGCCTCCAGACTGCGCCAGAATTCGAAGAAGTTCTGGTCCTGTCCATAAGCCTCATTATAGATCCGTGCGGCTTCTCCGTCGGCTATCGCCCGCACCTCCTGTGCCTGGGCCTCAGCCTCCGACAGGATAGTCTCGCGTTCTCGTTCGAGCTGCCCGAGCAGTTCCTCGCGGCGGCCGTCCCCGTATGATCGATAGCCCTCTGCGATTTGCTGTCGTTCGGATATCATACGATTGAAGACTGCTTCTGTAAGATCATCCGAGTAGCGTATCTGGCGGATAACCACATCGATTAATTCTATTCCATACTCTGAAACATCGCCTCGGGAGTTCTCGAGCATCTCCTGAGAAAGCTCGCTTCTTCCTTTGGAGATGTTATCATGCTGTACATCGAAGGCGATCATATCCAGCAGCTCCCGAAAGCTTTCTTCATCTGCTACTTCCCCCTCAATTTGTGAGGAGTCGCCGATGATGTCCTCCGGCTCCTGTTCGTTGATTTGGTTTGTCGAGCGTACAGCCTCTGCAATTCTATGATCGGCAATTACCGCACGGACGGCGGAATCAATTACGTCATCCAGTCTTCCATACGCGGACTCAAGCGTGGTAATGCGCTCATAGAAAAGGGGTGGATCCACAATCCGCCAGCGAGCAGTAGTATCAACCCAGATAAACTGGTTCTCCGCAGTTGGAATACGCTGAGGTTCGCCGTCCCAGGACAGAATCTTTTTCGGAAAGGTATGTACATTATCGATAACCGGGGTCTTGAATTTGAGACCGGCATCGGTTTCTACCTGTACGATCTGACCGAAACGGATCAGTACAGCCTGCTCTCCTTCATTGACGATATAGAGGGGGCCTAACACAAAAAAGACTCCCGTCACAACCGCTACGATTACCAAAATAATAATAAGCTTATTCTGTTTCATTGCTGACCTCCCGGAAGTTCGGCATCATTAAGATTTAACAATGGCAGCAGATTTGTAAATTGTCTGTCGATCAGGTTTGTACCTTCTTCGGCGGAGAACAGCTCTTCCATCAGCTCGTTGTAGAGCCGCGACCGGGTTATCTCGGGCTGCTGGCGGTACTCTGTCAGGATTGCGTTGAAGCGCGCCACATCACCACGTGCGGTATTAACTCTGCGGGCTGCATACCCTTCTGCTGTTTGCAGCATCCGGTCGGCGGCACCACGAGCGCGCGGGATTTCTTCATTAAAGGCTCGACGGCCTTCGTTGATGGTCCGGTTCATATCCTGAATGGCACGGTTTACATCCTCGAATGCATCCTGTACACGGCCTGCCGGGGGGACAATATTCTGCAGCCGTACACTGGTGACATTAATGCCCATTTCGTATTCATCGAATATTTCGTTCAGGATCTCCTCCGAGCTGAACTCGATATTCCGACGCTCCGAGCTGATGACATCCAGTATTGCGCGATCCCCAACCAGTTCGTTCATAACGGATTGCGTAACATCACGAATCGTCTGATGCCGATTCTCGACCTTGAACAGCCAGTTGTACGGGTCCATTATTCGGTACTGGATAATCCACTCGATGTCTACGATGTTCAGGTCGCCGGTCAGCATAATCGATTCTCTGGAATAATCACCCTGGTCGTATTGAGTGACCACACCGGCTTGTTCCGTGCGGAATCCAAACGACATGTTCTGAACTACCTGTGTCTGGACATTGTGATTCTGTTCAATACCAAATGGTAATTTGGTTTGCAGACCAGGACCAACGCGGCGCTGATAGCTGCCGAAACGTGTTATAATCGCTTCCTCCGTCTGGTCGACTACAAAAAAACTAGTTCCTGCTCCAATAAATACTACCAGTACTGTTACAATCAGGATGATTATCCCGGGTTTCAAGTAAAAAGGCAGCTTACTGGGGGAGACGTTCTTTTCAGACATAACACCTCCTTTATTTTTGTGTTATGCCGATAGCCTATCCGTCCCGTCATTACTGGTCAAGAGGAGCACAGGATCCTGCTTTTAGGTAAAATCAGTTGACAGGTGTTATTTCGGAAGCGAAACTGTAGGCATGGTTTCTCAGACAAATCAACCTAGGCTGCTGCAGGTCATGGTTGTGTTGATACTGCTGACTGGTGTTACACTATATGCAGAACGATTGCCAATGCAGTTCAGTCATCTTTCCAGCAGCGACGGATTAACCAATTCCTCGGTTTCTTCGATTGTTCAGGATACAGATGGATTTCTCTGGTTCGGTTCTCAAGCCGGACTGCATAGATATGATGGATATGGTATGAGCGTATATACCTCTATGCCGTTCGACCCCGACAGCCTGAATCATCATCTTGTCCAGACGTTGTATTTTGCTGAAGATGATTTTCTGTGGATCGGCACTTATGCCGGCGTGAATATTCTGGATCTCTCCGACTATTCTCTGCATTCAATCCATGCAGACAGGGATAACCCGGAAGCCCTGAGTGATGAGGTTGTTACAGCGATTGCCAGCGATGCAGACGGGACGCATTGGGTCGGTACATTGAATGGATTGAATCGCCTGGAGGATCGGGAGGAGGGTACCTTCACCAGGTTTTTTGCCGATCCAACTGATTCGGGAGCGCTTCCGCATAATACGATACGTGCGCTTCACCTTGATGCATCAGGTGATTTCTGGGTAGGCAGCTATGCAGGTTTATCCAGGCTGGTGACCGGACCGGATGGTGAGGTTCTGTTCCGCACCTATACGGCCGAAGATGGTTTCTATGCATATGCGGTAATGGACATAGCCGAGGATTCTCAGGGAATTCTATGGATCGGGACCTGGGATAAGGGATTAATTCGTTTTGATCCCGTTACCGAGGAATTTACGCAGATTCAGATTCCGGACAGTAATGTCTATACACTGCTGGTAGATCCAAATGATGATATCTATGTCGGGACCTGGGGCCAGGGATTGCTGCATTATCGGCCGGAGTCCGATTCATATGTGCATTATCAACATGATCCGCTTGTGCAAACATCAATTTCACATAACGTAGTCTATTCCCTGCATATGGATCCTATCGGTGTATTATGGGTGGGAACAAGCGGCAATGGGATAAGCAGGCTCAACACCAATCAGCAAAACTATACCCTTATCGATGCTCAGGGAAATCCTGAGCGGGCTCTGTCGGCAGCCGGGGTGCGGGCCCTTGCAGAGCTGCCGGATGGAGATCTTTTAATCGGATTGCAGAGCGAGGGAATCGAGCGCTATAGAACGGGCGAGGGAATTATTGCCAGGTATCGTGAGGACAGAACAAATCCGAACTCACTGGTTGATGAGACGATCAATTCCATTCTGGTACAGGATGACGGAACAGCGCTGATAGCTACCAATTCGGGGCTGCAGCGCTTCTTCCCGGAGAGGGAAAGCTTTGAAATGGTCGACTACAATCCGGATCCCCGGGGAGATGTCAACGAGGATATTATTTATGCCCTGGCTGAGGATTCTGCCGGTAATCTATGGATTGGAACCTATACCCGTGGAATAGTTCGCCGGGATCCTGACGGGAACCTGACCCGCTATGAGTCGGTGCCGAATGATCCGCATTCATTGAGCAATAATCTCGTATACAAAATCTATGTGGACAGCAGGGATACGGTATGGGTAACCACCAACGGGGGGTTAAATCGCTATAACCCGTATACCGATAAATGGACACGCTATCTGCATGACCCTGAGGACAGGAGCAGTATTTCCAGCAACAGTTCCAGTGCGGTTCTGGAGGATACCCGCGGCAGATTATGGATAGGAACCCGCGCCGGTGGACTCAATCTGTATGATCCCTTAAGCGACAGCTTTCGCCACTGGACTGTAGAGGAAGGGCTGAGTTCGAATACTATCTCATCGCTGGCCGAGAGTATCCAGGGCGATCTTCTCATAGGCACTGCCAACGGATTAAACGTGTATTCCCCCGCAGATGACAGTTTTCAGACTCTCGGCGAGGCCGAAGGGCTGAATGCCCGCGAATTCAGTACAGCGGTTCTCAAGCTGGAAGACGGGAGTGTGGTTTTCGGCGCCTTTGGTAGACTCATTCATGTCAAGGAATCGTTCTTCTCCTTGCCGGATATCCCCCCGGACACCCTTATAACCGATATCAAGGTCCAAAACACCTCAATTATAGAGGGGAATGTAAACCGCATAGAATCCATAGAGCTGAGTTTCCGGGAAAACTGGCTGTCATTCTGGTTTGCGGCCTCCGACTATACCATTCCGGAGC
>CAZANF010000087.1:0-10474 GCA_964486425.1 uncultured Spirochaeta sp.
GACAAAGCAGATCGGACAGCAGTTCGCGCTATTTTCCTTTACCCTGAATTCGCGACTGAGGCCCCGCTGTACAGGTACTGGAACCGGTCCTATTGTACAAGCATCATAGCGTCGACTGTAGGGCAATGGCTATGATGTATCAGGAGGAGAGGAAACGATGGGTTTCCCGATAATAGAGCGGAATTCCTGCAACCCGCCCGCAACCCCCGGTAACACTTTTTGTGGTCTACGGGTTTGTACTTTTTGTAAATATCGGTATTAATAGGTAATCCATGGGCATAATAGTTAAATACATTCTCAAGAATATTTCGGAAAAGAAAGTACGAACCTGCCTCATTCTTTTGTCTGTTATGTGCTCATCGGCTCTGTTTTTTGCCTCCAGTTCGATTGCGGACACCATGGTGAATATGTATGAGAACCTTGCCCGTGCCCAGGTGGGGAAGGCAGCCCTGGTTATCCGTGCCGGCCGGCGGTCCCCTGCGGCAGCATTTCGCATTCAGCGCGAGCCGGTGGAGGGGGTTCGCTCGATAGTGGGGGAGGTTTCCGCCGGAGGGGTATATACCCTTCCCCGCGAGGGTTCTGCTGCAGAGGGTGAAACACGGCAGCTGCAGCTGCGAGGTTTCAACCTGTCCGAGCTGGAGGGATTCAATCCCGTCCGGTTCAGCCATAAGGCCACCGGACGTCCGTTTTCGGGAAACCACATTATCCTCGGCAGGGCGTTTGCCGTGGCCAACGGATTTCACATTGGAGATACTATTCCGATCGAGATTCGCGGCACTACCCGGCGATTGGTTGTGTGGGGGATAGCCCGCCCGGCAGGTGTTTTCCGGGAATCCCCCCAGTCCGAGTATTTTACGGCGGTTATTCCGCTGGATTATGCAGCCTATATAACAGGTTTGCGCGGCAGCGTGACGACGGCCTATGTGGTAACAGATCCGGATGCGGACATTCCATCGGTTCGCAACCGTCTGCAGGAACACTATCGGCGCTACGATGTATCACCGCCGTTTTCTCCGGAGGATCTCAGGGGAATGCTGAGCACCATGACCATTCCCTTCTACATTATGACCGCCATGGTGCTCTTTATCAGCATCTTTATAATCTACTCCACATTCAAGGTGATTACTGTGGAGCGGCTGCCGGTAATCGGTACCTTCCGCAGCATCGGTGCAAACAAAAAGATGACCACCCGGGTTCTGATGGGTGAAAGCCTGGCCTACGGGGTTCTTGGCGGCATACTGGGAATTGCAGCCGGGATTGGTATTCTGTATCTCATGTCGTCGGTTATTGCGGACGATCCATATGGCGGGAAGATGGATTTCCAGATGCAGTTCGGCCTCGGGCGCATAGTCTCCGCCTTTGTGCTTGCCATCATTGTGTCGCTGTTCAGCTCCTGGATTCCGATTATGCGGGTGTCGAAACTCCCGGTGAAGGATCTGGTTCTGAACAGGGTTGAGGTAAAAACCTGGAAGAACAGCTGGAAAAGCATCGCTGCGGGAATTCTGCTGGCCTGCGGATTTCTGGTTCCGGCATTCACCCCGCACAGTATACGGGTTTTCAGCAGCCTCAGCGGATTGTTTCTGATTATCACGGCGGTTGTGCTTTCGGTTCCCTTGCTCACCGGGGGTTTTCTCGCGGTTTTTCATACCCTGTTCAGGATATTGTTCGGAAACGAGGGGATTATTGCGGTTCAGAACCTGAAGGATAACAAAAATGTACTCAATAACATTATTCTGCTGACTATCGGAATCATGACCCTGCTAATGATCAATACCATCAGCTACAGCGTCGGGATTGAGGTTCTGGATGCATATCACTCATGGAAGTTCGACATTATGCTGAGTGTATATAATGCCGACCGCAATATTGAACAGTCAATCCGCGCTGTTCCGGGGGTAACCGGTACCTATGCTGCCCGGGAGCAATGGAGCGGCACAAACCTTGTCGGCCATGACTACCGTATTGGATACCTGCAGGGAGTCGATCCTGCGACCCATGGCGATTTTGTGAGTACGCGAATAACCGACAGCCTTGGCAATCCCGAGTCGGCGCTCATGGACCTTGGCGCAGGGCGTACCATTATGGTTGCCGGGGGCATGCGCGACACCCTGCAGCTGCAGCTGGGCGACACCCTTGTCCTGGACACCCGGGCCGGTGAAAAACCCTATACGGTAATCGGCTTTTATGACTCGCTTATGCAGAACGGCAGCAACGCGATGATCCATCAGCGTAATTATCGCAGTGATATGCGCTCGCCCTTCATTAATACCTTCTTCATACGGATTGCGCCTGATGTCCCTGCAGATGATGTACTGGCGGCAATGCAGTCCAAGTTCCGTGATCGCGGGGTATGGGGACGGACAATTCAGCAGATACGGCAGGCGAATACCGATGCGAACAATCAGCTGTTCGGCATTCTGACCGCCTTCTCCGTTCTGGCCATGGCGATCGGGGTGTTTGGGGTGTTCAACAACTATGCCATCAGTTTTATCGAACGAAGACGCTCGCTTGCCATAATGAAATCAGTCGGCATGAGCAGGCACCAGATTGTAAAGATGATCTTTACCGAGGCCCTGGCCGGGGGGATAATCGCCGGTGCCATCGGGGTAATCGGGGGGACGCTGTTGATAATGGGGTCAACCCGGATGATGCAGGCCCTGTTCCTGCCGCTGCGCATTCATATCGCCCACAATCATTTTATCGCAGCCGTGTGTGGCGGCATGCTTGTTTCGATACTGGCGTCACTCAGTCCGGCCGTGAAAAACTCGCGGCTGAATGTAATAGAGGCAATAAAGTATGAATAATGGAGTGTTTCGCAGATGATTATCACCCGGAAACTGTGTAAAACCTACATGCTTGGCGAGGTCGCAATAGAGGTCCTGCGGGAGATCGATCTTACCATCGACCGCAGCGAGTTCGTCACTATTATGGGCCCGTCCGGCTCGGGAAAAAGCACCCTGCTGTATCTCATGGGTGGACTGGATGCACCAACCGTGGGCAGTATCAGTATCGATGGAACTGATTTGTCCGGTTTATCCGATGAAGAGCAGAGCATCATGCGGCGGCGTAAGGTCGGGTTCGTCTTCCAGTTCTACAACCTCATCCCCAACCTGTCGGTGGAGGATAATATCATGCTGCCGATCCTGCTGGACGGCAAAAAGGTGCGGGACTACCGCAAGCGCTATCGCGAGATTATCGACACCGTAGAACTCTCCGACCGCAGCCGTCATACACCCCGGGAGCTCTCCGGGGGGCAGCAGCAGCGGGTGGCCATTGCCAGGGCCCTTATTAACGACCCGGAGATTATTCTGGCCGATGAGCCGACCGGGAATCTGGACAGCAAGACCTCGGAGGAGGTGCTGCTGCTTTTGCAGCGCATCAACCAGGAGAACAAAAAAACCATCGTACAGGTAAGTCATTCACAGGAGGCTGCCGGCTACGGCACCCGGACTGTGCAGGTCCGGGATGGAAAGGTATGGGAAGACACATGAGGATACAAGCACGTATTGGAATGAGTATTGCAGCAGTTCTGCTGGCTGCGGCAGTCGGCGGATGCGGCGCGGAGAACGATCAGTCCGCGCCCGAGCTGGTGGATCTGTCACAGGCGCGCACGCAGGTGGAGGCCTTCGGGCGTGTGAGTGCAGGCGAGGAGCTGAATGTAGCACTGGAGTTTCCCGCCCGGGTTGCCGGGGTAATGGTTGCAAACGGCCGCACCGTTTCTGCAGGTCAACCGGTGCTCGGACTGGATACCGCCGACTTTGATGCAGAGATTGAAGGCCTGAGGCAGGAGCTGCGTGTTGCCCGGCTGGAGGTGACTGCCGCGGCCGCAGAACTGGACCAGACCGCCAGGCAGCTGGTGCACGACATCGCCTATGCAGAGAGTGAGCTGCAGCAGTCGCAGGCGGATCTGGCCGCCCGCGAGGACCTGCATGTCAACGGAATGTTCTCTCGTGACGACATGATCCGCTTCCGTCGTGAAGCCGCAGCAAGGGAAAAGACCCTGCAGGATCTGCAATTCCAGCTGGAGCAGAGACAGGACTCCCTGCATGTGCGCATACTGCAGGAGCGGGCTGAAGCTCTGAATACCAGGATAGAGCGGCTTGAGGCCGGAAAGAACAAGCCATATCTGGACGGCGGAGCGATTGTCTCCCCCTTTGAACAGGCAGCGGTCATCGACATGAATCTTACCCCGGGCGACATGATAGAGGCCGGCAGAAGCATTCTCAGATTTATCAACCTGGAGTCGCTTCAGGTGAACGCGGATGTCCTGGAGGAGTTTATTCATGATGTACAGCCGGATGCCCCGGTGACCATGATCCCGATCGCCGACAGGAGCCGGGAATACCATGGCAGGATTCGCAGCATCGGCACGGCTGCCTTTGTGCGAAATAACGAGACCGTGGTTCCGGTTGAGGTCTCAATTGATGATGCCGACGCATTCCTGCGCCATAACTTCAACATGGACCTGTATATCGATATTCCGTGATGGTCGGTATCCGACCTTTACATCCCGCAGCAAGAGATGCACTATATTCCGGGTAATGGAGACCAGATTCTCTGCTGCCCGGAAAGGTAATGCCAATGTCGGTTACTCAGGTTGTGCTTGAACTGGAAAAACAGGGAGACAGCTGCTGCTTGCGGCTGTGCGATACCAAGGGTCGTATGGTCGAGCCGGACTACCGCCGCCACACCGGGGATGCACGGATTGCCCTGCGGGAGTATGCCCTGCTCATGGAGCGTCAGCAGAATCAGATCAGCTGGAGCAGTGAGGGGGAGTACCGTGAGGGGTTGATGGATCCAAGCCCGCGTATTCTGCAGCTGGCGGTGCAGTCGGGCATGCTGTACAGCAGGGAAGGAGATCTGCTCAAGCCCGCCGAGGGCAGCTATCGTGTGGAACTGTCGATTCGGGAGGTCAAGGGTGAGGCAATGCGTGTGCAGCCGGTGCTCGCTGCCGGAGCCGGTGCTGATGCCGGTCCGCTCTCACAGATTGCCGGTCACACGATTCATTCAGTTTCTGCCAATCAGGTTATGGCCGGCGGATATCTTTTTCCCTGTGAAGACTTGGGAACCTACTGGCCGGAGGTAGATTATCTCGGCGCTACCATCAAGAAGGCCGATCTTGGCATGTTCCTCTCCCTGACCCTGTCGCGTTTTCCTCTGCTGAGTGTCGACCTCGATGGGTTTTCAACAGTGCAATCCCGACCCCGCAGTCTCCGCCCGGCAATCGTGTTCCGCGAGATAGATGCCTATAACTACCTGCATCTGCAGCCGATGTCCAGTCTTGACGGCTATCCCCCGGGGTTCTTCGAGGAACAGGACATTATGAAGATAGTCGAGCTTGATTACCAGGAGCGACAGCTGCGGATTGCCGAGGTTATCTACGCGGATTCTCCGCAGGAGCGATTTGCAGCAGTACTGAAGAAATTTCGCAAGGATGCCGGGAAGCTGGTCCATACCGAAAACGGGCGTTTTATTCTTCCGCCGGAATTTGCCGAACCATTTCTGGCTGAATGCATGGCGGATCTGGCCGCGGGATTCGATCTGTTCCAGACCGATACCCTGAGACCCTACCGGATTCATTACGGCAGGCCCAGACTCCGTCTGTCACTGGGAGAGGGCATCAACTATTTTGAAGGCCGCGCTGCGGTAGAGATTGACGGACAGGTCTTTTCCTACGGGCGATTTCTGAAGGAGTACCAGCAAACCGGCTGTGTGCAGCTGAGCAGCGGCGGCAAGTTGTTTCCCGACCGGCGCGAGATGGACCGCTTTCGCCGTATTCTGAAACCCGGTACGGGCGCAGAGGAGGATGTCAGCCTCTCGTTCTTTGATCTGGCGATGCTGGATATTACCTCCGGTGTCGAGGCGCCTCCGGACCTCATGCATCGTATCCGATCCTTCTACATGCGACTGAACAGTATCGGCGATATGCCGCATGACTTCTCGATTCACCAGGTCAGCCTGAGAGGCTACCAGCAATACGGGGTTCAGTGGCTGAAGCACCTGTATGACCACGGACTGGGCGGGTGCCTGGCGGACGATATGGGGCTGGGGAAAACGGTCCAGGTTATCGCCCTGCTTCGTTCGCTGTATTCACATGGCCACTACGGCCCGACTCTGATTATCTGTCCTCGTTCCCTGCTGCATAACTGGCAGCAGGAGATACAACGATTCGCCCCGGAGCTGTCGGTGCAGATGTATTACGGGCCCGGGCGGAGCGGTCTGGACATCAGCCGGGAGTATAACGGGATTATCCTGAGTACCTACGCCACAATTCGTAACGACATTGAGGATCTGACGGATATCCAGTTCAGCAGTATTATTCTGGATGAATCCCAGGCCATTAAAAACACCAGTGCCAAGGCAACCGCCGCGGTGCTGAGTCTGCAGGGGAACCACAGGATCGCATTGAGCGGAACCCCGGTGGAGAATCACTTGGGCGAGCTCTACAGTCTGTTCCGGTTTCTGAACCCGTCGTTTTTCGGCAGTCAGAATGATTTTATGCGAAGCTATGCCCGCCCGATTCAGGACCGGCAGGACATGGATGCCCTGCATGATCTGAAGACCCGCATATACCCCTATATTCTCCGGCGGCTGAAGCGTGATGTGCTGAAGGATCTGCCGGAAAAAACCGAGCAGACCGCCCTGATAGAGCTTGACTCCGCCCATCTGGCAACCTACCATCGCCGCCGCGAGAGCCTGGCAGCGGAAATCCGCATCGCAATCGAACGGGACGGCATGCCCAAGTCGATGTTCATGATTCTCACGGCCATGAACGAACTCAGGCGCTTGGCCAGTATCCCGGAAGCCGATGCCGAGTACGGCGGGGTCTCCGCCAAACGCGAGTTTATTCTTGAGATGATCAGCGAGATCAGCGAAATCGGGCATAAATCCCTGGTGTTCACCAACCATCTGGCTGCAGTTGATCTGATCTCCGAGGATCTGAGCAGCCGCGGTATCGGGAACCTTGTTATGACCGGTGCTACGAGCGGTCGCCAGGAGCTGGTGCAGCGCTTCCAGAACGATCCCGCAATCAAGGTCTTTGTCATGACCCTCAAGACCGGAGGAACCGGGCTGAATCTGACCGCCGCCGATTATGTCTTTATCGTCGACCCCTGGTGGAATATGGCGGCTGAAAGCCAGGCGATCGACCGGACCCATCGGATCGGTCAGATAAATCCGGTATTCTGCTACCGTATGATCGCCAAAGAGACGATTGAGGAAAAAATTCTGCAGCTGCAGCAGCGCAAGAGTGAGCTGACCTCATCGCTGCTGTCCGCCGATAACGATGCAGTCAAGAACCTGACCGTGGATGATATCAATTTTCTGATGGAGTAGCCTATGGCTGAAGTGTACGACCTGTTCGGTAATAAAATAGATGATGGTCACGCGGAATCCTCTCCGGCAACGTCCGGATTTATGGGGTTGACCGGGAAGACGCCGGCGAAATGGCTCCGTGAGCTGTCGCCGCTGCTGATGGAAAGCCTGACAGTTGCGGAACTGAAAGCAATATATGCCGACCTGAGCGGGCAGCACATCAAGGGGAAAAAGCTGGAGCTCATCAATGAGCTGCTGGTGTTCCTGTCGTTCAATGACGCACAGGCAGATTTCGATGCCTGGTTCACCGGTCTGCCGGACTATCTGAAGGATCTACTGAAGATGCTCAGCTTTTACGAGTACGTTCCGGCTGCGGACTTTGAACAGCGTTTTCAGGTCACGCTGCTTGTTGAGTCGCAGGAACTTTATAGGAAAGCGACGATAATGAATCCCGAGCTGCGCTTGGGCATGTTTGGGCACAGCGCTGGGGTTTTTATCACACTAAAACCCGCCCTGCGGAGGATTTTTGCCCGCTGGCTTCCACAGCCTGAGCAGTTTGCAGTTCATCCCACAGAACAGCAGAACCCGGAAGCTGTGTGGTCCAATGAGGAGGCTTTGACCGAGTCCATCCCGCTCATGCTGAGCGCTCTGCAGGACTACCTGATTGATGATGAAATGGAAGAAGCGTTGTATCGCCTCGGCCGCAAAGGCCTCAAAAAGACTCAAATCAAGCAGATCAGGGCGGTCTGTGCACAGAAACCCTTCCCGGAGGGGCAGAAAATCGGACTGGACCCGATTGACCTCTGGCTGCGCTTTCTTCTTTTCTTTCGGTGGGATAATGTGCCTGCGCCGGACAGCATTCAGGATGTAATAAAGCAGCTGGTAACGAATTTCTTCGACACGAGAGAGCCGACCCAGCCGTACAACACGGTGATTCCCTACCTGCACAGCGGAATGTATGAGTACCATGCGCTTGTTTCCCACTTGTCTCGCATCAGCGGCAAGAATCCGGCTCCCGGGAATTTCTGGTTTTTGCCCGGATCGCGCCGACATTTCCATGAAGTGCTTATGCAGATCGCCGAGGTCCGACAATGGTACGCTGTCGACGAACTGCTGATAAGCCTGGAGATGCAGGGCATAGACCTGTCATGCTTTCCTCCAGCTGTCATCAATATGCACAGGTATAAAGCGGATGCCATCGCAGTCCAGGGCTACACGCTGGTTCCTTCCAGTTACTACGACTATTTCTACCCGATTCAGATCTTCAAGCGCCTTTTGATTGATGCTCCCATCCTGAAGGCCTATTGCTACCTCATGGCCGCCCTTGGAATACTTGAAATTTCCGAGCGTGAACCGTCCTTACCGGTCGAAAAAAATGACAAGGCAAAGCCGATTTCGCCCTATGAAGCCCTCGACTGTGTACGCATCACCCCCTTCGGTCGCTGGTGTCTTGGTCTGGATGCAGACAAACCCGAGCTCGCCCGCCCCGAATTCGAGGCGCTGGCCGACCGGGAGCTGCTGCTGGTCACCTTCAAGGGGAAGTCCCTGGAGCGACGACTGTATCTGGATGACATCGGCGAGAAGCTGGGGGAGGAGCGCTACCGGATCAGTGCCGGCAGCTTCATTAAAAACTGCATGGGCGAGCGCGATATCCAGGAGAGAATCGAGCGGTTTTATCAGTTGATTGAGGCCGATCCAGCCGATCACTGGAGGGTGTTTTTTGATGATATTATGCAGCGGGCACACAGCTTTTCCAGCCGCAGTGACTGCGTATTATTCTCCCTACCTGATGATCCAGAGCTTCGCAGATTGCTGTCCACTGATCAGAAAATTTCAGGTCTCATTGTCCGCGCCGAGGGAAACCGCATTGCCGTAGAATCCCGACAGCTCAAGAAATTCTTCAAGCTTGTTCGCAGCGCCGGGTATCTGCCACCGGATCAGTGAGTGATTGGATGCGCTACTACTTTGTCGGAAATGCAGAAACAGCACTACTGTATTCTCGTACTTGACACGCCTCCTGGATTGTGATATAGTGCAGAAATAATATTACTGCATCAGGAGGTCTGTTTGTATACAGAGCTAAAAAACATAGCAAGCGTACAGATGGGATACTCATTCAGATCCCGTCTGGAAACCTTAGGTGACGGCGAGGTTGCGGTTATTCAGATGAAAGACCTTCTGGACGACAATACAGTCGACTGTCACAGCCTGGTCAAAATCGACATGCAATCCCTGAAAACACATCACTGTGCTCGCAAGGGCGATCTGATATTCCGATCCCGCGGTCAGCTAACCACAGCAGCAATCCTGCTTGATGACCCGGGTACGGCGGTTGTTGCCGCGCCCTTGTTCAGAATACGGGTAACCCAGCCGGGCCGTGTACTGCCCGAGTATCTGAACTGGTACATCAGCCGGCGGGATGCACAGGTATATCTGACCAGCAGGGCTGAGGGATCGGTTCAGCAAATGATCAGCAAGCAGGCGATTGAAGATATGCCGATTGCCCTGCCGGATATTGAACAACAGCAAAATATCGTAGAGCTGTCCCGGCTTGCTGCTCGAGAACGGGCCATTCTGTACAGGCTGGCGGAGATGCGGGAAGGTTACATTGAGACTATGCTTGTTCGTATTGCCAAAGGGGATCATTAATGAAGGCTACAATCAATGCCAATGGTACGGAAATTACTGTTCTCTCAAAAGGCGATGAGAATGATTTCATATCTTTAACGGATATAGCGCGATATAAAAATCCTGATGAACCAAAGGATGTCGTCAAGAACTGGATGCGGAGTCGTGGCACCATTGAATTTCTCGGACTTTGGGAGCGGTTGAATAATCCTGATTTTAAAGGGGTCGAATTCGACTCCTTTATCTATGAAGCCGGGTCAAACGCTTTTACTTTATCACCCCAAAAGTGGGTTGCTGCCACTAATGCTGTAGGGATGATTTCAAAGTCCGGACGATATGGCGGTACTTTCGCCCACAGGGACATCGCATTTGAATTTGCTTCTTGGGTTTCCTCCGAATTCAAGCTGTACATTATCAAAGATTACCAGCGACTCAAAGCAGATGAACACAGTCGAATCTCGCTGGAATGGAATGTCAATCGGGTCATATCCAAAATAAATTACAAGATTCACACTGATGCCATTAAAACTAC
>CAZANF010000088.1:0-10441 GCA_964486425.1 uncultured Spirochaeta sp.
CTGGTAGTGGACGAACTGTCGGGTTCGATTGCTGGTCTGGAACGGCCATTGGAATCGGCCGGCTTGCAGGCACTGACGGCACGGCTGAATGAAATTCGTGCCGAGGAGAGCTTTCAGACCTTGCAGGTTGAACTGCCGGAGCTGCTGGCCGGTATTCGCAAGCGGCAGAGCTTGACGCTGGGCGTAAATCTGGATGACAAGCTGCGGCCGGTAGAGGCGACCATCCTTTCAGTGAATGAGCATCCATTCAGAAGTGAGAGCATACTGGGGGGATTCCTGAAGCAGGTCAAACCGGAGTACCGCACCCATACCCCGCTGCACCAAACCTTAAAGGATGAGCAAGGCAAATACAGCACCAAAATTCCGCTGTCCCCGCTTTTTATGGATCTGAATGAGATCCTCAAATCGCTGGTGAAGCCCTTAAACCGGACCGTCGAGAGCTATCTGTCGATCAACAGCCGCTTCCTGCGGAGGCTGCGGCGGGACTTTGCCTTTTACCTGGGCGCGCTGCAGCTCCAGCGCAAGTTCGCCGCAGCCGGAATAGCAACCTGTTTCCCGGAGATACTGCCGGCAGACAGCGAGCGAAGCGAAATTACCGGGTTTGTAAACCTGCAGCTGGCGCTGACCGTAGCCGAAAGCGCCAAACCGGGGCATGGTCTGGTGCCGAACGATGCGGTATTCGACCATGATGCGGGCTTTTACCTGCTGACCGGACCGAACCAGGGCGGCAAGACAACCTTTATTCAGGGACTGAGTCTTATTTTCGCCTGCGCTCAGGCAGGGCTGTTTGTGCCGGCCGAGTCGGCCCGAATTGTTCCGGCGGATCATATTCTTACACACTTCCCCTCCGAGGAGCGCGGCCGCCTGACCACCGGACGGCTGAGCGAGGAGCTTGAACGTCTGGACGAGATTTTTGGCCGGGTAACCTCACATTCTCTGGTTATTCTGAACGAGACCTTTTCCAGCACCAGCCCGGGGGAGGCCACGCGTCTGGCGGAGGATATCGTGCTCGGCCTGCGAAGGATCGGCGCCCGCGGGGTCTTTGCAACTCACCTGCATGAGCTGGCGCTGAGGATCCCGCAGCTGAACGAGCTCGTTCACGGGCCGAACCGGATTGCCAGCCTTGTCGCCCAGATTGAACAAGCAGATGAAGCCGCCGGACCGGAGAGAACCAGCGATTCTCATACCGCTGCGGAAGAGGACCAGACCCCCGCCAGGCGAAGCTATCGCATTATCCCTGCACCACCGGAGGGCCGAAGCTTCGCACTGGACATCGCACGAAAGCACCGGCTCAGCCTGGAAGACCTGCAGTCCCGGCTTCGCGATCGCTTGCCGCACTAAGCGGTTATCGCGACAACAGTACCACAATGCTTTTGGCGCGAACCGGATATACCCCGTCCTCATCAATCAGCAGCTCGCCGCCCTCCTCCGGAAAACCTTCAGCTTCGGGCAGCGCCGTGTCAATCGCGCGATACCACCGTTTGCCGGCAATCGGCTTGACGACCTGAAACGCAACCGGTTTGCGTGAGGAATTCGCCATAATAAAAAAATCATTGTCATCCCGATCGGTAGATATTTGCGCCTGGGAACCATCCAGACGATATGCAAGACAGTCATTTATGGTGTCCCAGTTAAGCGGATCCCCGCCGGGATCATACCAGGTGATATCGGGCAGCCCGTTATATGCCCCGTCGGTCCCGGTATAGAACTCCGGGCGCTGAAACGAACAGTGTCTTTTACGAAAGGCGATCAACCGCCGCACGAATCTATACAGCTCACCGTACTCGTCCATCTGCGCATAACTGGTATATGACAATTCATTATCCTGACAATAGGCGTTATTATTTCCCTTTTGGGTCCGACCCAGCTCATCTCCTGCCAGAATCATCGGGGTACCAATTGAAAGAAGCAGAGTCGTCATAAAATTCTTTTGCTGCTGCAGACGAATGGCCAAAACCTGCGGGTGATTCGTCGGACCCTCAACTCCATGGTTGAAGCTGATGTTATGATTATGACCGTCACGATTCTCTTCGCCGTTCACGGCATTGTGCTTGTGGTTGTAGCTCACCAGATCCCGCAGGGTGAATCCATCATGACTGGTGATAAAATTGATGCTGTGAAAGGGCTTGCGGCCATCACGCAGATACAGATCCGAGCTGCCGGTCATGCGGGTTGCCAGCTGCCGGGCCAGTCCGTAGTCTCCACGCCCGAAGCGACGGACATCCACGCGATAGCGATCGTTCCATTCGGCCCAGCGCCCTCCAGGGAACCCGCCTACCTGATATGCTCCGGCTGCATCCCAGGCTTCTGCAATAATCTTGGTATGGCGCAGCACCGGGTCCTCGGCGATCCGCTCCAGAATCGGAGGATTCTCCATGAGGTTCCCTCGCTGATCCCGGCCCAGAATCGAACCCAGATCGAAACGAAACCCGTCGATATGCATCTCGGTAACCCAATAATGCAGGCTGTCCAGAATCAGGGTACGTACCACCGGGTGATTGCAGTTCAGGGTGTTGCCGCATCCGGAATAATTCTTGTAATAGCGGCGGTTGTCATCCAGAATATAATAGACCGAGTTATCCAGTCCGCGAAAGTTGATCGTCGGCCCCAGCTCATTGCCCTCACCGGTATGATTGTAGACCACATCCAGGATTACCTCGATGCCGGCCTTGTGCAGTTCGCGCACCATCTCCTTGAACTCGGCAACCACCATCCCCGGCCTGGAACCGGAGGCATATGAAGCCTTCGGTGCAAAAAAGCATAGAGTGCTGTAGCCCCAGTAGTTGGTGAGCCGCTCACCGGTCTCGGGATTAATTCGGTCATACTCATTGGTGTCGAACTCCTGTACCGGCAGCAATTCGACACTGGTAATCCCTAGCTCCTTCAGATACGGGATCATCTCGATTATACCGCGATAGGTTCCAGGATACTGCGCCTTGCTGCTGGGATGCGCACTCAATCCCCGTACGTGCGCTTCATAGATAACGCTGAACCTCAGGGGATAATTCAGCGGACGATCACCCTGCCAGTCAAAATCATCATCATCTATAACCACACATTTCGGAAATCCTGACGCATCACGTCCGGGACCCTTCTGCAGATCCTTCCCTTCCACGTCGTAGTCATATCCCCGTGCGTTCTGCAGATCATATTCAGATGGATATGCCAGCTCCTTTGCATACGGGTCAAGCAGAGGAATTCCGGAATTATAGCGATGCCCTTCTGTGGGCTGGTACGGACCCTCGACGCGGTAGAGGTACAGCTGCCCGGGTTTGGCTTCATGCACCATGACATGCCAGATGTCTCCGGTCTTGTTATGCTCACCCAGGGCAATCTCAACACTTGGTTTCGCATCATCCACATCGGCAAACAGCTGCAGATACACTGCTGTCGCGTGACGGCTGAACAGGGAGAACTGAACGCCGTGCGGGGTATAAGTTGCACCCAAAGGCAGACATCGCCCCGGGTCGTATGTAATATTCACCCCTTCTTTATAGTCCATAACGCATCTTGCGGGCAATGATTACTGCACTGATAAGAGAAATCTATTCAATTCTTCGGAAACCTGTGCCGTATGAGTCGCATGCAGCCAGTGTTCTGCACCTGGAACAGCCGTCATCTGTATCCGGGGAAACCATTTTTCAAACTCTGTTCGATGCACATTCTCCTGTACATATTCCGATTTTTGCCCGTAGATACACAAGCTCGGGCCATGGTACCCGCTGCTGCCCTCCGGCATGTCCCAGCCCCGGATCTGCGGATACTGCGCCGCAATCTGTTCGACTGGAATACGCCATACCTGTCCCTGTACAAAATTCTTGAGCAAAAAGCCGCGTACATGGGGATCCGATATATGTGACGAGAGCACAGCATCTGCCTCGGATCTCGAGGCCGGCGCGGCGCGGGTAACTGCCTGCATGGCGTCGAATATTCCACTGTGCTTGTCCGGGTACGAAACCGGCGCGATGTCCAGGAATACCGCCCCGCGTACCTGGGAACTGTACCGGAGAGCCAGCATCATGGCGGCCTTGCCCCCCATGGAATGGCCGACCAGTATAACCGGCTCGTTGAGGGGTTCAAGCAGTTCATCCGCAAGAATATCAGCTATTGAATCATATGCCATATCCTCTGTATCGCTGCTGCCCCCATGGCTGGGGAGATCAGCCAGAATTGCCTGATACCCTTCCGGCAGGCGCCGGGCTAATGAAGCCAGGTTTTCCCCTGAGCCGAACAAACCATGAAGGAAAACCACCGGGGATCCCTTTCCCATCTTCTGCGTATTAATCATACTATCAATCTACTGCATTGCATGGCAATTCGGCCAACGAACATGATAAAGGTATGAATTTAAGACCAATAAGAGTTTATAATGCTATATTTGTATCACACAGCATACTGTGGAAATGACGAATAAAGAGAGATGGATGAATACTTGTACCGATTGGAAATCCTTCTCAGCCACAGACGATGGACCAGAAAGCAGCTTGCCATAGAGACGGGCATTAACCAGGCCACGGTTCAAGCCTACTGGTCCAAAAAACGCTACCCGAAGGCTGAGGATCTGATCCGCATCTCGCAGGCCCTGGGAACGACGGCCGAGTATCTGATTACCGGCAAAAATCCCCCTCCGGAAACCCGGCTCTCTCCGGATGTCATGGACATCGGACAAATGCTGGAGAAGCTCTCACACGAGGAACGCATTGAGGTTCGCGCCATTGTTCGCACTTATTCACTTATTTATTTTCGCAGAGCTATCGATCACCCTCTCAGAGCAGCTGAGAATCCTGATCAGGAATAGACACAGATCCGGTTGAATAGTATATAATGATATAATGCAAAAAATGGTTGATTTTGCCGCATTGCATCTTGCACATACACTGGATGCACACTTTACTGCGGCTGTTCATACATCCATCCCGGAATTCCTGCATACGAATCCGGTCTTTCAGGAGAATTATCCGGAAAACCGCAGATACCTGGAGGAACAGATCAATCGCTGCATCTCCATGAACCTTCCGATTCGCTTCCTCGACAGTGTTGCTATCCCAAAGGGGAATCGCACGCTGTCATGGCTTATCACACCGGTGAATGAACAGGGGCAGCTGTATATCATCGGCAGCGGCCGCGATATTACCGAGGAGCAAACAAATCAACTGGATACGGAGCAATTTTTCCTGGTCTGCCCGGACCTGTTCTGCATGGTTACTACCGACGGCTGGTTTCTAAAAGCCAGCCCGGCATGGACGAATCAGCTCGGCTGGCTGGAGAGCGAGCTGCTCTCCCAGCCGCTGCTGTGGTTCATCCACCCCGAGGATTCCCTGCGTACAATGGACGAAATGAAAAAAATCCTGTACGGGAATGTAGTGCAGGATTTTCAAAATCGCTTCCGGACGAAAAGCGGGGGGTATCGATGGTTATCCTGGAACGGAGCTGTACCGAAGAACGGGATTATCTACGCAGCTGCTCGCGATATCGAGGAGCACAAACAGCTGCAGGATCAACTGATCATTCTGTCTGAAACGGATTCCCTTACCCGCATCGCCAACCGTTTCAAGATTGCCAGGGTGCTGGAACAGGAACTGGAGCGCGCGGCCCGGTACCTGCGCACCGTCTCGGTGATTTTGTTTGATATAGACCATTTCAAGGACATTAACGATACCCTGGGCCACAACAGTGGCGATAACTATCTGCAGCAGATAGCCGAAATTGTACAACAGGAACTGCGGCCGAGCGACTTCTTCGGCCGCTGGGGCGGCGATGAGTTTCTGATTATACTACCTGAAACCGATCTACCGCAGGCTGCGGCTGCCGCAGAACGGATCCGTGGCAAGGTTGTCGGCTCGAACTGCATTCCCAGAAAACTCTGTTCGATTAGTGCCGGGGTAAGCTGCTGGGACAGCGGTATTCAGCCGCGCTCATCATTCACCTGCTTACAGGCCGATCTGATAAAGGCCGCAGATGTCGCCCTGTACAAGGCAAAGACCGCCGGGCGCAACGCCGTTGATACGGCAGAGATCGGCGAACACGAGTAGTCCTATATATCCATGCGGTGCCCGCGAACTACCCCCAGCCAGACCTCTGCCCGGGGAGAATACTCATGCTCGCTGACAACACCCAGCTCGCCGTAATCAGACATCATATCATATTCGTAATACATACCCCGGTAATGGGATTCGCGCACCCGTGCGGCGATAGTATGCTCGGAGTCTTTCACCGTTGAAATTTGCAGGTGCTCGGGGCGCACCAGCAGACGCTCACCTGGACTATTCCCCGGCAGGAAATTCGCTCGCCCGAGGAAGCGGGCGGCATATTCGCTGCGGGGAGCCAGGTACAATTGAGGCGGTCTCCCCTGCTCCACAACAGCCCCGTTGCGCAGCAGAACAATGCGGTCTGATATCGACAGCGCCTCGCTGCGGCTGTGGGTAACAAACACCACCGGAATCTGCAGTTCACGCTGGATACGCACCACATGGCGCCGCAGGTCCTCACGGCGTTCGGTGTCCACCGCCGAAAACGGCTCATCCAGCAGCAAAGCCCGCGGCTGGGGAGCCAGGGCTCTGGCCAGGGCGATACGCTGCTGCTCCCCGCCCGACAGGGTCTGTACGGTACGCCCGGCAAACCCCTCCATCCCGACCAGCTCCAGCAGCTCGGCAACCCTGCCGGCATGCCGGGATTTGGGAATCTTCTGCGCCCGCAGTCCATACGCAACATTCTGCCCGACATTCAGGTGCGGAAACAGGGTATAGTCCTGGAACACAAACCCCAGCCGGCGCTGCTGCGGACTCATGCGCGAGATGTCTTCGCCATTTACCAGAATTTTACCGCTGTCCTGGGTTTCGAAACCGGCGATAATCCGCAGCGTTGTGGTCTTGCCGCTGCCGCTGGAGCCGAGCAGGCTGACAATCTCGCTGTTATCCACCGCAAAATCCACCTGCAGACTGAAATCACGGTAGCTGCGCCGGACATTCTCGATCCTGATCATAACCCCTCCTGCTCACGGGCGTACGAGGTTGTATCGATAGCCCAGAATGCCGCAAGTACCACCAGGATGTACAACACACCAAGAGCCAGTGCAGCGTCATAACTCTGGAAGCCGATAAGACGGTACAAGGCTACCGGAAAGGTAACTATCTGCCCCCTCCCGATGGTCAGCACCCCGGTAAAATCAGCCAGCCCCAATGCAAAAGCCAGAACAAACCCGTTCAGAAGACCCCGATGCAATACCGGAATGTCCAGCGTATACAGGCGGAACCAGATTCCACCGCCGACACTCTGCGCCGCTTCGGTATAGGACAGAGGAAAGTCATCCAGGGCGGCACGCAGAATTCTGAATACCATCGGGAAGGCCATAATTGCCTGGGTAATCGCGATTACCGGAATGGGAGGGAGGATTCCCGACCACAACAGCCGCATTCCCAGGCTCAAGGTAACGCTGGAAATGGCCAGCGGCAGCATCAGCAGGGTATCCAGATATGGTATGCGGCGTCCCCGCAGTACCCGGGCTGCTGCATACGCCAGGATTGTGCACAGCAGGCCGGAGAGGATCGCCAGACCAAGGCTGGTTGCCGCAAGCTGCGGCATGGTTGCCTGCATGACCTCATGCAGATCCCGATCGCCGATACGGCCTTCACCCAGCAGAGCCCGGAAGGCTGAAATACTCCATTCTCCCCCCGGGCGGAAAGCGCGAATAATCAGGGTCACCAGCGGAGAGAAAAAGATCAATCCGATTACCAGCCAGTACCCGCTACACAGCAGCCTTCCCGGCCTGGATACCTGCGCCCACGGCCGTGCAAAGAAACCGCCGCTGCGCCGGCGGGCCCGGTGTCCCAGAACCCGCTGCAGCAGAAATACTATAACCCCGGCAATGCCGATCTGAAACAACGCCAGCACGGCTGCCCCGCCAAGATTCAGGTTCTGAAACATCTCCTGATAGATGCGAACCTCCAGGGTGCTGTAGCGTACCCCGCCGAAAATCAGCACGATGCCGAAGCTTACAAAGCAGTAGAGAAAGATGACCGTGAGCGAGGAGATAATCGACGGCATGAGCAGCGGCAGATCCAGATGCAGCAGTCGATGACGCGTTGTCTCACCCAGGGAGCGTGAGACCTCCCGCAATCCGGTATCGACCGTGCGCCATCCGGAGGAGATCATCCGCAAGGCAACAGAGATGTTAAACAGCACATGTGCCATTATGATGCCGAAGGGAGAATACACCAGAGATATATTGGTGTTGAACACTTGATTCAGCAACCCGACTCTCCCGTACATACTGATTATCGCCAGCACCACAATCAAGCTGGGAAGCACGAAAGGCAGCAGGGTGAGGCTCTGGACTAGTCGCTTGCCGGGAAAGCGCAGATGGGCCAGCAGGTAAGCCCCGGGAAGCGCCAGAATTACGCTGGCAACGGCGGATACCGCGGCCTGATACACCGAAAACCAGGCACTGCTGATGATAGCCGGGCGCTGCAGAAGCCGCAGCTGTCGGAGCAGCCCTGCCGCCGCATCACCGGGCGTGCCGCGAAGTGATTCCAGGAATCCGGCTCCCAATACCGTAAGCACGGGGGGTAGAATAAGCAGCAGAAACAATGCCCCCGCAAAATGGGGGACACTGTTTCGCCATACATGCGTACCGCGCATCAGCGCATTACATCTTCCCATGCCGCCAGCCATTCCGGAAAGTTCCGGCCGACGACCTCAGGATCAATACTGACAGGATTTTCCACTGCATCGGCAGAGGTAAAGGTCTCGGGAAGCTCGACTCCCGGATGAATCGGATACATGAACTGATTCAGGGCAATGAGCTCCTGAAAGGGTTCGCTAACGATAAAGTCCATGACGCGTTCGGCATTCAGGCGGTTCGGAGCGCCATTCACAATACCGGCGATTTCAACCTGCAGATACGCAGCCTCGTCGAACAGCACAGCCTGGTAGCGGTCGGTATCTTCATACTCCCGGTGATACGCCGGACTGGTTTCATAGCTTACCACCATCGGGGCTTCACCCTGGGTATACAGCCCGTATCCGTCCGACCAGCCGCTGGTAACGGTAAGAATATTCGGCTCCAGCTGTCTCCAGAAGTCCAGATAGCCGTCTTCTCCGAATTCCGCAATGGTATACAGCAGGAAGTTGCGGCCCGGTGAACTGGTGCCGGGGTTCAGCATGATGAAGGAATTCCGGTAGGCCGGATCCAGGAGATCCTCCCAGTTTTGCGGGATGGTTTCCAGGTTTTCGGTATCCACATTCAGGGTGATGTATCCGAAGTCAAAGGGAACTGCCTGAAAGGTCGGATCAACCAGCAATTCATCGCGTACCAGCTGCAGATTCTGCGGTTCATAGGGCTCCAGCATGTTATCCTGCATCAAACGCGGCAGATAGCTTTCATCCAGTCCGATGACCACATCCGCCTGAGGGTTTTGCCGTTCAAGAAACAGCTGGGTAAATACCGCGCCGGTGTCGCCGAGCCGCTGCAAATCAACCTCGACCCCGTACTCGGACTGCATATGCTCCACGATTGCCCGCCGAAGGGTTCCCGGCAGGGAATCATAGCCGTAGATAGTCACCTGTCCGGTTTCACCGCGGCGCTCTTCAATCGAAGCGGTATCACTGCCCCCATCTGCGGTTTCCGCAGTTCCAAAGCTCATTATCAGCAGCGCCAGTGCCACGACTGATATCAATTTCACTAGTCGGGTTATCATATAACTCCTCCCGAGGTTTACCTCTGCTCCGGCTGTATTCCGGCGAGTTGCATGCAGGCAGGTGATGGTAGAGTCAACGCGATCAGTCATACTTCCTCCGCCGGCATTACCCGGATCAGGTTCAAGGGTTTACTCTCAGCCATCCGGATCGACAACGTCGAGGCCCGAACAGCACCCCTAATTAACGCATAAGGTACGGAGGATTGCGGCAATGGTCAAGACTCGAAGCGCGGAGGTCCCAAGCCCTGCCGGGAAGCCATCGGCAATCAAAAGGGGCGAGAAACGTCCGGGAGGTACATAACCTGCTGATCCTCAGCCAATCTCCGCAAAGCTCTTTTCCATGTCGGACAGGTAATGGGTCAGATCATCCGAGCGACTGCGCAAGTCCTCAAGCAGGCTGCTGTCCTGGGTATTGGACAGACTCTGCATGCGCACCAGATCTATCTGCAGCTGCTTCAGGCTGTTGAGCGAGCTGGTAAGCCGAAGGTTAAGCATCTCCTGCTGATTCACCAGTTCCCGATACGAGGCCTTATGCCTCTGTATCTGCTGGATAGAATCGTCGTACTCAGACTGCAGCCGGGGATCGGTGGTACGGCTGCGACGCTGCTGCAGCTGCTGCAGATCCCGCTCCAGGTTTGCCGTCGGGATACCGGAAATGAGCTCCTGTACCTCATTGCACTTGCCTTCCAGGGCTTCTATCTGATCGACATAACGATCCAGCAGGTCCAGAAAATCACGACCAAGCG
>CAZANF010000089.1:0-10421 GCA_964486425.1 uncultured Spirochaeta sp.
CAGCAGCAACCTCAACCAGGCCGTCATTATCCACGCGGAACTCAATCTCTATCCTGGGCTGACCCTTGGCATCTTGCTTTATTCCGGACAGCATGAAGCGCCCGAGGCTGCTGTTTTTGGCTGCAGTCTCGTGATTCCCCTGAAGCACATGTATCTCGGCAACCGTTTGCCCATCTGTTATCGTGGTAAAAATGCGGCGGGAAGAAGCAGGCAGGGCCGAGTTTCGCTGCACAATTGGTATAAACCTGCCGTGCTCTATCTCGACACCTAAATCGAAGGCAGTTACATCACGAAGAGACATGTCCCGGTTTTCGATCAGCATCGAAGCCTGGATAGCTGCACCCAATGCAACGATCTCGTCCGGGTTTACCTGTGACACATGCCCACATCCCAGTGTTTCCTGCAGCCGATGCCGAATAAGCGGAATCCGGCTGGATCCTCCTGATAATACCAGCCCGTCCAGCTCTTCCGGTCTGACTTCAGCCTGTCGCAGTGCTTCCATAGTAAGGTGAACGGACCGTTCCACCAGTCCGCCAATCAATCGATTGAATTCAATGCGATGCACCCTGCGGTTGAGATGCAGGGGTCGACCGTCGCTTCCAATGAACGGAAAGCCGATCTCGACAGAGTCCCGGCTAGAAAGCTCAATCTTACCGCGCTCCACCGCTTCTTCAAGCTGACGACAGATAACCGGATCATCCAGGGAGATTCCCGCTTTCGCGGTAAATCCCTGTTTTACATCATTCAGGAGCAGTCTTGTAAAATCCAGTCCGCCCAGCTCTGCATCTCCTGCGGTCGAAAGAACCTCAAAATCCATCCCTGACTGCCGGAGACAGGTAACATCAAAGGTGCCTCCGCCAAGGTCATATACCAGAATAATCCGATCAGCAGGCTGACGGCTGGCGTATGCCAGGGCAGCAGCAGTCGGTTCATTCAGAACGCGGCGCACACGCAATCCAGCCAGGCGCCCTGCTTCTACGGTTGCCCGACGCTGCTTTTCGCTGAAATATGCCGGTACTGTAATAACCGCATCGTGAATCTGGGTACCAAGATATTCTTCCGCATCATGCCGGAGTTTGCGGATAATACAGGCACTGACTTCTTCCGCTGACAGGGTGGCACCCCGGAGGTTAAAGGTATGTCCACTGCCTATATGCCGCTTGACGGCATGAACGGTATTCCGGGCGTTGATGACAGCTTGATTGACAGCAGACTCACCGACCAGAATCTCTCCGCCGTCGGCCATAGCTACCACAGACGGAGTAATTCGGCTGCCGCGGTTATTCGGCAAAAGATGCGGCTCCGTACCGTTCCACACTGCCATCGCCGAATTGGTCGTACCAAGGTCTATTCCGAGAATTGCTTTCATGTATCTTCCTTCGGCAGCAGTGAAATCATGAGTTCGATCTCACCCTCGGTACGACCCACACGAGCGGCGATCTTCTCCACTCTTTCCCCCATGGCATACATCTCCCAGACCTTGGAGCGGATACGCTGCTGAGGAGAGGACTCGGCAGCCTCGGGATCGGCAGGGGTCGACTCGGCAGCGGTCGACTCGGCAGCGGTCGACTCGGCAGTCAGTGGAATCGCTTTTGTTTGAGCGGAGGAATCATCTTGCGGTTTTTCAGCTGATTGCGCAGGGGCAGCTTCTGCCAATGTGATTGGCGGTCGGGTTGCCGGATCTGCGTTTTCCGGCTGCGAAACCACCGGTTTCCCGTCGGCTCCGTGTTCCACATAGGCGGATTTTGCTTTTCGCAGCTGTACGTATAATTGATCCCCGCGATCTGCTTTGGCCTTTTCCTCATGGAGCAACTTGATTTTACGATCAGCCGTGGCTATAAGCTTCTTTAACTCGGCGATGCGATCCTCGATGATCTGTACATTGCGGTCTGTGGTTGCGTTGAGCTCGACTATCACACCGCCAATCTCGGTTCGCAGTTCCTCCATGATTTTGTGCGGTCGGGTACGTCGGTCTATCCGTCCGATAAGAAATACCGCGACACCAATCGTGAAGATCAATGAAATTAATACACTTATTACTGTGGTCATATTTCTGCTGCTAATCCCTATCCGCTGAAATCAATATTACGTCCCAAATCAGGATCACGAAGGGGGGCTTCTTCCTCCCTTTCCGGCATCTGATTTCTCCGCTGTCCGGAGGGATGCTGTCGCTTATCCTGCTGCGATTCATCATCGTCGTGGACCTTTTCCGGTCCATCCTGGATTTCTTCGCTCTCCTGAACACTGTGACTTTTCATAGCCGTTTTCTGTTCAATTGAGCGACCAACGGCCTCCTGATTTTGAATCTCGGCATTTCGCAGTACAGCCTGATCGCGGCTTACCTTGTCCAAACGAGAGAATAGTGTCTGCAAATCAAGCGGCTGGATCGCCATAACCTACCTCCCGAGCGGAATGTCCTCTGGCTCTACATACTTGGTTATCTTAATCATGCCGTTTTCATGTACGAAGGTAACAGACTTATACTCGCTTCTGACGTCCTGCACGGCATCTTTAATATAAATTTTCACACCCTGAAAAACAGTACCGGATGCACTGATTCGACCCTGGTTCTTGAGCTGAGCCAGGTACTCGTTAACTGCCTTGATCTGCTGCTCAATCTCCTGCTGCTCCATGGTAAGGTCCGCCTTTCGCCGGCGCAGCTCCTTATACTGCAGCTGCTTCTCGGGGGGCAATTTCTGGTTTTTCTTTATAGCCGTTTCAAAACGCGCCACATTCAAACTGACTTCATCAAGTTCCTTTTTGAGTTCAGCATCTCGGGCCTGAAGAGATTCCAGTTCTTCCCGCTTGCGTGGATCATAACCGACCTCGAGAATCGTTTCGGAACCGGCAATGGAGCCAAGGGTCTTTGCAGCAATCTCCTCGGACGCCCGCAAGTGGCCCCCGACAATGGCCGCACGCTTGCCCCGGCATAGAATCCGGCGGTTACAGTTTACCTGTGAATTGATTATCCCGTCACTTACCACCACGTACTCGCCGACCTGAATATTGGCATTCTCAATGAACTTTGCATAGACACTTTTTCCACATCTCACGCTGCCTTCGCTCCGTCCGGTAATACCCTGGTGAACAATGACATCGCCCTCGGCATCTATCTCAGCCTTCCCGACGGTTCCCAGAATCTCGATATTTCCGGAAGCCTTGACAACAAAACCATCATCGACGCTGCCTTTTACCAGCACGGTGCCAAGGAAAGTTACATTACCGGTCTTCAGGCTTACGTCACCATCTACGGTGTATACAGGGTCGACAGTAAGTTTGTTGTTGTGCACCAGTACCTGTCCGTTAATTAGTGCAATCGCAGTACGTCCATCATCGGACAACTTTACATTCTTTCCGACCTCCATCCGGATATCCTTGCCGTTTGTTGCAGGAAGCATCTTTCCGGTAACGGTGGTTCCGTCGATACCAGGTTCGGGGGGAATCTTCTTGGCTAATGCTTGACCTTCCACCACGTTTTGAATGAGATTAAGCTCCTTGAAATCCACTCTGCCTTTGTCATCCTGTTTCAAGCTGACCTGGCTGGTGTCTGTCTGGAAGGTATATTGTATTCTTGCGTCTTTTCCGTTTTTCGGGGGAGTGCCCTCGGCAACAAGCACCGGATCCTTGTATAATGGAGCTTCGTCCAGGCGGCGCAGCACATCATCCTTGATTCCATGCACAATATCATTGGATTCAAGAAACTGTTTGATTGTCCGCAGTGAAGGGTCTGTCCCCCCCGGCCCCGGTGGAAAAAGGACCAAATACGCTTTCATCTCGGCATCTGCAGTCTCAACCGATAAAGCAGCATCATTAGCCGGATTATACTCAATGTCGCCGATTTTTATGAATTCGTTTTCAGCGCGCTTGACCGCCTTCTCGACAACAGAGGTATTAATCTTTGCAGCAGTTCGGGAAGAAATTCCGTCCATAGCCTTACGCATGGAAACAGGAACGCCGTCACCCTGAGGCGGTTTGATTTTGAGCATGATTCCTTCAGGGGTCAACTTGACCAGAGCCTGGCCGTCCTTGTCGGCAGAGCCGACCTCTTCGAAACCAAGATCAAATCCCATATCACCGTCAAAAGTAAAGGCATTCTTCGAAGCCTTCTGTGCGACATATGCAAGGATCATTACCGGTTTGCGGCCAACCCCGAGGATTCCACTATGACCCTTATCCAGGATCTCATATTCAATGTCTGCGATAGGCACCTGCAGTTCAATACCTGCCTGCTCAAGCGCATCCTGCAGATTCTGTCCGGACACACTTATAGAACGCCTTCCGCGATCTTCTTCACGCATGGTGCGCATGAAAGATTGTATTTTATCGTAGGTGATCATTGGCCCCTCCACAACAGGGCGGCCTACAAAATACCCTTTTTGATATTCGTGAGTTTAGCCCTGAGCCGCATAATGGCCCTGGTGTGCAGCTGGGATATTCGCGACTCGGTTACCTTTAAAATCGCACCTATTTCCTTTAGGGTCAAATCCTCATAGTAGTACAGCACCAGGACCTTTTTTTCTTTTTCGGGTAATTCCTGAATAGACTGTACTATTACCCGACGAATTTCGTCCTTTTCGACAATAACATCCGGATTCATCGAGGGTGATGATTCAATGCTGTCGGCAATAGACACATTATCCGATTCATCCCCGGTATACCATACATCATTGAGTGACAGAATTGAGGTTCCGCTGATCTTTATCAAGGTTTTTTCAAACTCTTTAAGGCTGATTCCCATAGCCTTGGCAATCTCCTGATCGGTGGCTGCCCTGCCCAGGGATGACTCCAGCTCACGGATAACCTGTTCGACCTCGCGAGTTTTCTGACGAACCGATCTCGGCACCCAGTCGATCGAGCGAAGCTCATCAAATATTGCCCCACGGATCCGGGTAACTGCATAGGTTTTGAATTTTACATGCTTATTCGGATCGAATTTTTCAATAGCATCAAAAAGGCCGAAAACCCCATAGCCTACCAGATCATCAAACTCGACATTCTGCGGCATGCCCACTGCAACCTTTCCAGCGACATATTTAACTAATGGAGAGTACTGCCTGATCAAACGATCACGTATTGCAGGATCTTTGTTTTCCCGGTATATCTGCCAGAGTTCCTCTTCAGTTTTACCGGCTAATTGCTGTTCTGCCATACCCGTTATCCTTGCTTCTCACGTTGTAACACTGTGCGAATTGCTTGGGCAATCTCTTTTGCCTGCTCTACGCTTTCACCGCCCGGCCCCTGGGCTGTTTCTACATCCTCCGAACTTGCTTCTGTGGTAATGAATGCATCGGTCATTCCCTCCAGATCGGGCAGTGAGTCAAGATCCGCTGCATCCTCGCTGTCACCGGAGGCAGAACTTTCGGCACTTTTCCCGTCTTCAACCGGTGAGCTTCCTGTCGTTCCGGAGTCAGTATCCTCCTGACGGTGTTCCTGCACTTCTTCTATAAGATCAGCTTCAATACCCGGTTGAAACGGGGTTTCTGAACTGTTACCTTCTTCCAGTTCCTCCGAATCAGAGGCTGATGCTTCAGATTCCGTACCTGTGTAGGCGCTGCGGCGGATTTCATTATCCTCATCCTCGTCACCGACGGAGATATCTAATGAGGTTCCAGTATCTTCGGCTGCCTCGAATAACTCCGGGAGAAATTTTTCCATCAGGATTGCTGCACCATAGCCGAAGCCCCCAAACAATACCGCTCCGACGAGACTTCTCAAAAGAATGTAGCCGAACGGTACCTGTCCGAAAAAACCTGCCAGCAAAGCTATTCCGGCAGCGATTCCGGCAGTTACTCCAGCCATTCGTATGTGAAAACCCATTAAAACTCCCACTTTCCCCGATACACCATAAAGATTAGGTCAAAATACTATGGTCGTCAAGTTATCAGCCTACACCGAAGAGGTAAACAGCTTCTTTATAAAGGTCCCGAGACCCTTACCCTCCTTGAATTCAACCTTCTCCAGCCGACTGACCAGTTGTTGTACCGATGTTGCCGCCTTACTTTTGGGATCCAGTGCCATAAAAGGCTTCTGTTTCAGAACCGCTTGCTGAACGATCGGATCCTCATAGACATAACCCAGATAGTCAACCTTGAGGTTCAAAAACTGTCCGGCAATATTTATGACCCGCTCGGCAACCTTTTTCCCTTCCGTCACGCTTTTGACCCGATTCACCACCAGCTTTAGCCCGAGTCCCAAATCCTCGACCTCAGTGGCGATAATCTTGATTAGACCGTATGCATCGGTAATCGCAGTCGGTTCGGGGGTTGTCACAATTATTGCGTCGTCTGCTGCCGCAACAAAACCCATTACATTGCTGGAAACCCCCGCACTGGTATCAATAATAATGACATCTGCATTGGACAGAGCGGATATTTCCTGGATAAAGTTATCCCGCTCTTCATCCGACAAATTGGCAATTTTCGCAAACCCCGAAGCACCGGCAACTATCTGAATTCCGTAGTTGGTGTCCATAATGATTTCGCGCATCGTCTTCTGTTTACGAATCAGATGATACAAATTGTACTTGGGAATAATCCCCATTACCACGTTGACGTTTGCAAGTCCGAGATCTGCATCCATCAGCACAACCTTCTTGCCGATCCTGCCGTACGCAATAGCCAGGTTCGTGCTCAGGTTAGTCTTCCCGACACCACCCTTTCCACTGGCAACGGTGATAATTCGCGTTTTTGATTCTGTGGTGCTTTTCATCAGCTCCCGCAAGGTTTCTGCCTGGTCAGCCATGTAGTTCTCCCTCATGAGTAATCTTATCTTCAGAAAAATGCTGAAATACCGTACCTCGATCAGCGGTGAAACCGCTTATATGTTTCAACAGGAATGGAATTGAGGCACGCTCGATGTCTTGCGGAACCTTCTGACCATAGGTAACAAAGCTCAATTGTTTTCGCGAGTCATGCAATACACTTATAATATTGCCGATCCGGGTAGTCTCATCCAGCTTTGTAAGTATCACCGACTTATACCCGAAAGGCTCGAATTGACGGATAATCTCCAGCATATCCGAGGTTTTGGTTGTTGCACTCATCCCCAGATGAACAGACGAAGCGGCACCGCAGCCATCCAGCAACGCGCGCATCTTTCCAAGACGCTCAAAGTCCCGGGGACTTTTCCCGATTGTATCCACAAAAATGATATCGGCATCCTGGTACATGGTAAGATATTTTTTCATCTCATCCTTGCTTTCCACACTGTTTACCGGAATCCCCATGATATCCCCATAGGTCTCCATCTGCTGACGCGCCCCGATACGATAATTGTCGATAGTAAGAATGCGTACCTTGGCGGGACCTTGCTGATTTACTCCCCTGCCTAACCCGTACATGGCGGAGAGTTTTGCAATGGTAGTCGTTTTACCTACCCCTGTGGGGCCGACCAGAATAAACACCTCCGGCTTTGCCATCCGTTGCCTGGGATATATATCTACACTCTCGCCGATCCAGATGAGCACCTGCTGCTCTATCATCTCGCTGTCTTTTAAATCCTCCATCGAAAAGGTGCGTGTCACACGCTCAATCATAGCACGCACATATTTCGGACTGAAATCATTCTCCAGCAAAAGCTCTTCAATGCGTTCGATAGTAGGGTGATCAGCAGCCTGTTTTTCGGCCGACCGGCTGGTCATTTGCTCCTTCAGGGATTTAACCTCCTGTAGGATTGACTGAAGTGCAGCTGCATCACCACTTTCCTTCGATTTCTCCGCTGTTTTCTCCCCGACGGACGACAGGATCTTTCGCTTCTCCTCTTCAATATCAATTCTCCGACGCTTCAGGGGTTCCTTGGCTAAATACCCGGTAACCTCGACACCGTCCCGCGAGAATAAACCGAGGAAACCCGGGATGCGGATATTGCGATGATGCATCACCTTTGCGCTCTCCCCATATTTGTGGTAGATAGCCTGCATCACCTCATGATATCCATGACCCTTCTCAACAAAATATTCCATATTGTTCCTCATTATCCCCATTATCCACTTGCTTATACATGCGCATGATTTATACTTACCTCTCCAATACCTTCAACCTGAATATCCGGAATAATTTCCAGGTTCGACAGCACGACCAGATCCGGAATATCCCTCTTGGTACTGTTCTTCACCAAGGCTCGCGCCGACTCCGAAGTGAGTACAATCGGAAAGTACCCCTGATTGCGCACCTCACGGACTTTATTCATGATTGCAGCAATCCACCTTTTATAGGTTTCAGGATCCATTCCCGCATGTACTCCGCCGGCAGTTTCCACCTTGGAGTCGATAATCGTCTGCTCGAGCTGAGGATCCAGCGTGATTACCCTCAGATATTTGTTCTCCTCAGAATACTGTAGACAAATTTGACGTGCAAGACGCTGTCGTGCTTTTTCTGTCAGGAAGGCAGGATCCTTGGTAACTTTTCCGTAATCGGCAAGACTCTCGAATATTGAAACCAGGTTGCGAATCGACACCTGTTCAGACAGAAGACTCTGCAGCACCTTCTGGATCTCGCCAAGCGACAGGGCACTGGTTACATCCTCAACTACCGCCGGATAGTCCTGCTTGAGATTATCCAGCATGCTGCGAACCTCCTGTCGATCGAGAATGTCGGCAGCATGAGCCTTTATCAGCTCGGTCAGGTGTGTTGCAATAATGGAAGGCGCATCCACCACGGTATATCCTGCCCGCTCAGCACGCGATCGATTTTCCTCGGAAATCCAGCGTGCCGGGAGCTGAAATGCCGGATCGACGGTTTCCTCGCCCGGAATATCCTCTGAGGCGCCACCGGGATTAATCGCCAGGTAGCTGCCAAGCCGGATCGAGCCGCGACCAATCTCTACCCCGCGCAGTTTCAGGCAGTATTCAGGCGGCTCCAGCCGCATATTATCGATAATCCTGATCCGCGGGATAACCACACCGAGGTCGAGGGCCGCCTCCCGGCGAATTCTGGTAACCCGTTCAAGCAGCTCCGCACCCCGGTCTTTGTCCACCAGCGGCACCAGTCCGTATCCCAGTTCCAGCGAGATAGGATCGAGGGGAGCGACGGTTGTAAAATCCGAAGACTTCTCAGGCTGTTTTTTTGCTTCCTCCTTCTTATGAGCAGCGACCTTTTCACGTTGATCCCTGTTTCTCAATGTATAGCCCAGATACAGCGACAAACCAGCCATCGGAAGCAGTACGTACCACGGAAATCCCGGCAGCAGCCCCATCAGGGTCAGGAAACCGGCGGCGATCCAGTACACCCTGCCCTGCGCAGTAAACTGCTTCGCGACATCCTTCCCGAAGGTTGAATCGGAGATAGCCCTGGTCACAATAAGACCGGTTGCCGTTGCAATAAGCAGCGAGGGAAACTGTGTTACCAGACCATCACCAATCGTCAGACTGATATAATTATTTGCTGCGGCGACAAACGATTCCCCATGAATAGTAACCCCGACAACGATACCGCCGATTATATTCACAAAGGTTATGAGTATACCAACCTTGACATTCCCGGAAACAAACTTGCTGGCACCATCCATAGCCCCGTAGAAGGCGGCCTCACGCTGA
Organism: uncultured Spirochaeta sp.; assembly: GCA_964486425.1. Classification (GTDB taxonomy): domain Bacteria; phylum Spirochaetota; class Spirochaetia; order DSM-27196; family DSM-8902; genus Spirochaeta_B. The sequence goes on from CAZANF010000089.1 coordinate 9,533, forward strand.
AGCTCATCCTTTTTACGGGTCATTTCCTCTTCGGTAATAACACCGGCATTAAACTCGGCTTCAATACCAAACTGCTTCTGCGGCATGGCATCCAGGGTAAACCGTGCAGCAACCTCGGCGACACGTGTCGCACCCTTGGTGATTACCAGGAACTGGACCGCTATAAGAATAACAAAGATGATTATCCCGATAACCAGACCTTCGGTTCCCGCGGTGCCGACGACGAAGGTGGCGAATGAACGGACTATTCGTCCGTCGAACTCCGCCCCCTGGGAGAGGATCAATCTGGTCGACGAGACATTGAGTGCCAGGCCGAATACGGTAGTAACCAGCAGGATTGTAGGAAAAACCGAAAAATCCAGAGCTCTGTTGGTATACAGTACAATCAGTACAATCAGCAGCCCAAGCATCAAATTTATCGCCATCAGCATATCGAGTATAACCGTCGGCAGGGGTATGAGCATCATCATTACAATAACGATCACACCGATGGCAACCATTATGTCGCTGGACTCCGAGAATATGGACATGACGTTTCCACGTCGAACTGCGGGATCAGCCATTTACGGTTCTCCTTTCTTCACTGCGCTTGTCTCCACCCATCTGGTATACCTGCTTCAGAACGGTAACTACCGCCATATAGAACTGCGGCGGAATTGATTCACCGACCTCAACCTCGGCATAGAGGGTACGCGCCAGCGGCCGGTTTTCAACTACCGGTACATTATTTTCCTGGGCCAGCCGACGGATGCGGAATGCCATAGCATCCTGTCCCTTGGCGGTTACCATAGGCGCCGCCATGCTTGGTCGGTCATACTCCAATGCGACGGCAAAGTGGGTCGGGTTGGTAACGACTACGTCTGCCTTCGGGACGGTCTGTGTTATGTTG
>CAZANF010000090.1:0-3004 GCA_964486425.1 uncultured Spirochaeta sp.
AGAATAAAGATGTTGTCAACGCCGATCGCGAGAATCATGAAGGGAAGAACCTCGCAGCTTGAAAGGATCTGAATATTGGCGGCGGCGACCTCAATCTCTCCGGTGGCCATCCCGGGATTGACCATATTGTCGGGACGGGATCTGACGGTGCCCTGAATTGCAACACAGTATTCCATTTTCAGGCTTTCAGCGATGGTTCTGGTTGCTTCCGGGGCATTCTGCTCCACAACGACCTGGGTTATCCCGTACCGGTCGCGGATGTTCAGAAAATGTATTCCACCATGATCCCTGGTGCGGTGCACCCAGCCGTTCAGTACAACAGTAGTATCCATGTGCTCCGCCCGCAGATCTCCACAGGTAACGGTTCGCTTCAAATATTCCATACAAGCGAATGTATACCAAAACCGCAGACAGTGAAAGATGGAATTTTGCGGTTATTTGCTTCTACAGAGAATTCCGGTATAATTGGGATTTCCTGAGGAGGTTACTATGGCAAATAAACCGCATGATACCGAGAAGCAACGTTTGGCCCGTGTGACCGAATTGATTCTTCAGGCGAAGGCATCGGCCATGTCCGCGATAGACGGGGAGCTCGAGCAAAACCTGAATGAATCGGTGAACTGGCCGGTTACCTGTACCGTTGGTCCCGGACTCGAGGGCGCGATTGCCTGTGAGACCAAGATAGGCTATGTAAACGGCGCCCAGGGAATGCTGTATTACCGCGGGTATAATATCTTTGATCTCTGTGCATTTTCCTCATTTGAAGAAACTACCTACTTGCTGCTGCACGGCGAATTGCCGACGGCAAAGGAACTCTCCGGGTTCAAGAAGCTTCTGCGGAAAAATATGTTCATCCCGAAAACGCAGAGACTGTTAATGACCTTTCCGGTTGAGGATATGGGTCCGATGGCTTCGCTGCGCCTCGGGACGAATCTGATGCGCCAGAAGCAGACCTATCGGGATACCGATGAAATGTATCATTCAACCGAATCGATTGCCAGTGACGAAGACTCGATCGCCATGGAGACAAAGCCGCGCGGGAGTGAGGAATCAAATTACGGGTTTATGCAGCGGGTTATGAAGCGTCCGGCCACCGCCCCCAAAACCCTCGTCAGTTCCGAGGAAATCGACAGCTGTTACAAGCTGATTGGCGGTGTCCCGAGTATTGCGGCAACTATCGGCCGGGTGCGGGCCGGACACATGCCGATTGAACCGCTTCCGGACCTTAGCCTTGCAGGAAATTACCTGTATATGCTTACCGGCAAACGGCCGACGCGTCTGGAAGAACGGGTTATGGATATCAACCTGATTTTGCATGCGGATCACGGTATGAACGCCAGTACATTTGCCGCACTGGTAGTAGCCTCTACACTATCCGACATCTATTTTGCTGTCGGCTCCGGGATTGCTGCTCTGAGCGGCCCGCTGCATGGTGGTGCGAATGTCGACGTTGTGAATATGCTGGAGAGCATCGGCAGCCCCGACAATGCAGCTTCCTGGTTAAAGGAGCGCCGTGGAGAGGGCAAGAAGATCACCGGGTTCGGTCACCGGGTGTATAAATCCTATGACCCCAGGGCGCGCATACTTGGTCCGGTAGCGGAGCTGCTGGCGGAGGAGAAAGCCGGTCTGCGTAATCTGCTTGATACCGCCAGAGAATTGGAAAAGGTTGTGATCCAGTCATTTGGTGCCGAGAAGGGGATCTATCCCAACGTGGACTTTTACTCGGGGATTGTGTATCAGAGCATGGGGATACCGACGGATCTGTATACCACCATTTTTGCTGTTTCGCGAGTGGCCGGGTGGACGGCGAGGGTGATTGAGTATCTCGAGCATAACCGGATCTTCCGGCCGAGAGCCTTTTATACCGGAACCCTTGAGAAACCATACATGCCGATTGATCAGCGCTCCTGATCGCTGCGGGTATAGCTGTGTGCCAGATCAAGCCAGCTCTTGAAACGGCGTTCCAGTATGGAGTCCAGCTGGATAGTTTCATCGACAGGATTATATCCGTACTTCAGGGAAAGCTTGTACAAGTAGATATCGTGATGGATATGTTCGGCGATTATTGAAATGAGCAAATGGTTGCGGGAGTAGGTGCCGAGGAATCTGGAATCGGGAAAACCGCCGGCAATCAGCGCGGAGGAATGGTCGCTAACCAGTAAAAGCCTCTTGTCAGGTGTGCTGTCTACGCCGAACTTCGGATCAAGGTAGAGTTCAATCGGCAGATTCTTGTTCCGGACAGGGATAAAGCTGAAAACAATGATTCTGGTTCCGCGGCTGCCTGCGGAGGTAATTTCGTCGGTAAAGAGCGAGAGATCCAAATTGGTATGCAGAAGTACCTCGGATTGTGAGCGAGCGATCATCTCGCGGGCTTTTTGAAGACAGTTGTCGCTGCCGCGGAGATTATGATACTGCTGTTCGGCGTTTTCATTCATAACCTGCTTTAATTCCTGTCGGACCCTGGTAATAGCCAGGTTGTATTGTTCCTGCAGCAGAGAGACCAGTGTGTCTGGATCCTGCGCGGAGTATTCGGTTGGCTCTCCGGTCAGCATTGTTATTGCTCCCCGCGAATAGAGATTGTGCAGGGCCGAGTATACGCTGGACCTTGAGCAGTGCAGCTGTTTGGCGATCTGGCTGCCGTTGAGACAGCCGTGTTGCACCAGACATACATACACCTGTGCTTCCATCCTGGTGAATTGAAAGTGCTGAAGCTCATCAATTATCGACATGATTATTGAGTGTGGATTACTTCCGGCGGGTTGGTCAACCGTGGGTTTATACTAAAAAAGCCGGCTTCAAGCCGGCCTTTTTGTCGTCCCCTGGAGCACCGGAGGTGGCAGGGTGATCGACTTTGGTGGTTTTGGGGCAATACATTGCCCGGTTGCCGAGACGGCCGGCCGACATTATATGTCAGCCTTTCCTCCAAGGTGGTTCATCTGAATAAGCCATAACGAACTCCTTGATAAAATTCTAATCCCGGTCCGGGCAATTGTCAAACCATAAT
>CAZANF010000090.1:3104-10401 GCA_964486425.1 uncultured Spirochaeta sp.
TGGACTTGATCCACTTCAGTACCTCGCCCATTGCCCAGATAGCGAAGACCGGCGGGGTGTTATACAGCGAATCCTTATCCGCATGGGTTTTGTAGTTCAGGTATGCCGGCAGGGTGTCCGGGCATTTTTCGAGCAGATCCTTGCGGATTATGACAAGGGTAACGCCGGCAGGTCCGAGATTCTTCTGGGCCCCGGCATAGATCATGCCGAATTTCTCAACAGGAAGCGGACGGCTCATGATGTCGCTGGAAGCATCAGCAATTAACGGGACATCACCGGTGTCCGGAAAGGTCTTCCACTGCACACCCTCGATGGTCTCATTACTGGTTATGTGGAGGTAAGCCGCCCCGGGGGTTGTGGAAACCTTCTCCGGCAGGGTTGTGTACGAGGAGTCCTTGCCGTCAAAGACCTTGTTAACTGATCCGATTTTTGCGGCATCTGCAATTGCCTTTTTGGCCCATGAACCGCTCATGACTGCGTCGCAAGTTCCGCCCTGTTTCATGAAATTGAGGGGAATCATGCCGAATTGCAGGGTCGCTCCGCCTTGCAGCAGCAGAACCTCATGGGTATCCGGTACCTTCAGCAGTTCCTTCACCAGTGACAGCGTGGTGGTGTGTACAGAATCGTACTCCGGGCTGCGGTGGCTGGCTTCGATTAACGAGAGTCCCATGCCCTGATAATCGACCAGGTCGTCACGTAAAGTCTCCAGTACACTGACCGGCAGTGTTGATGGTCCAGCAGAAAAATTATATTTTCGCATATTCAGCCTTCTCCTTTAGGTATCTTTTTATCGAATAATAGTGAGTTGGTCAAACCCGCACTCGTTAAAACCGATGTAAACCGACTAACCCGGCGGCCAGGCGAGCTTTCTTCCGGCAATAATGTGTGCATGCAGGTAATCGACACTTTGCAATGCGTCCCTGCCGGTATTGAACACTACGCGATATCCGTTCTTCTCCAGGCCCAGCTGAGCTGCTGTCCGAGAAATGCCGGCCATAAATCTGCCGACGGCCGTTGGATCCGCCGTGGCCAGATCGGCTACGCTGATCCATTTGATCTTCGGCACAACCAGGACATGAACCGGGGCCTGCGGGCTGATATCGTGGAATGCAAGGACGTGTTCGTTTTCAAATACTTTGTCGCAGGGTATTTCACCTGCCAGAATTTTTTCAAATATCGTTTTATTCGCCATAGGTTAATCCTCGTATACTATCTGAATACTGTCGATCCACACTGCATCCTCTCCTTCATTTACGCTTCCGTCTTTGGAATAGACCCATTGAAAATCGAACTGTTGCCCCCCGGGAAGATCAACCGGATACTCAACCTCGGTCCAGTCAACCTGCCCGCTCCATGAATCCATAAGCTGCCCGTTCACATAAAACTCCAGGTTGTCATAGCTGTTTTCCGTGGAGGTTTTCACATGAAAGAGAACTCGTGAGAGTCGGGACCGGGGCGGAACCATATCGCTGTATGTTACCACCGATTGATCATCGCCCTGTATTTGTCCCGACCGTAAAGAATATGAACCGCTCTGCGCCTGTTCACTGGTAACCGTCCAGCCTTCTTCGCTGCTTGTGCTGAAGGCAGCCGGAATCTGGCCATCGTCGAAGGTAAAATAGCCTGACTGTGTAGTAAGGGTGATGTCCTGATTCCCGGCAAAGGTATACTGTCGGCTTAACCTGACCGGATCAATGGTGGCGTGTGGAGAATCCGTGCTGTGCAGCCGGAGTCCGGTAAGGTTAATGGTATATTGGCCGATCTCATTTCCGGAAATGGTGTAGTCGATGCTCGCATGAATACGGCTGCGTCCGACTATCTGCTCCAGTATACTTCGTTCCTGCGGATCGTTTGGAACCGGCATGGTTAACTCGAAGGTATCGGGTTCCGGCAGGATGCCCAGATCGGTGGTGACTTCCAGCAGGAAGGATCTGTCATCCGGATTGGTCATGAGCGGGTTAATGTGGACAAGCTCGGGCTGAACCCGACGCCCGGTTTGCTCCAGCTCGCCCAGCAGAAAGTGCAGATAGCGTTTTTGTCTGCCGGCTCCCCGGCGTACGGCGCGGGCAACCCGCTCCTGAAATTCATCCGGTGTTTCGTACGGCTGGATGTCAAGTTCTTCAGCTATCTGCTCTGATCTGTCTTCCCAATCCATCCGGGCCTTTTCCACTTCGGCTATTTCATCGTGAATCTCCGGAGGGAGGAAATCGAGTCCGTCACCCCATGCCGGTACGGCCGCTGCCGCGATAATACCAGCACACAGCAAGTGCCTTACGTTAAGCTTGTTCATTTGGTTCTTTCTCCTTTTTTATGTTACAGCAGTTTCTGCTTTGTCATTCTGTAAGAGCATGGTTCGATGAGGATAGGGGATCTCTATGCCCTCCCGGTCAAAGGCTTCCTTGAGCCGTTTGCGGTATTCTCTGCCAATCCCCCATTGCTCGACAGGTCGAGTCTTGAGCCGACCGCGGATTATAACAGCACTATCGGCGAAGTCCTCCAGGCCCATTACCTCCATTGGTGCGATAATTTTATCTGCGAAATCCGGATCGGCCTTGAGCTCATCACCTACCTGCTGCATGACGTTCATCACATGAGTTGTATCCTCTTTGTAAGCTACGCCGATGTCAAACACCATGGCAGACCATTCTTTCGTCATATTTGAAAGACTGCTGATCTTGCCGTTTTGAAATATGTGGACCACGCCTGATGCATCCCGAAGAGTGGTGGTTCGCAGTTCAATCTTCTCAACAACACCGCCCGTACCGTTTATTATAGCGACATCACCGGCGCGAATCTGGTTTTCCAGTAAAATAAAGAAGCCGGAAATGACATCCCTTACCAGTTCCTGGGCACCGAAACCGATTGCCAGTCCCAGGATACCGGCGCTGGCAAGGATAGGGGCGATGTTGATGCTGAACTGCTGCAGCAGTATGAGAATGAGCGTAAACCAGAGAACAAGTTTGACGACGCTGCCGGCGATCCCGATCAGGGTTTTGATGCGTTTGCCGGCCTCGGCTGCATCGACGGACGGGTTTCTTTCCGCCTGCCGTAAAAGGGTGTTTTGAACCCGTGTAAACAGACCGGTAAAAAACCGCAGTAACACAGCGAACAGCAGCAAAATCAGCAGCATTGTCGGCAGGGCATCTGCGGCCCATCTTCCTGCATCCCGAGCAAGGTCGATCCAGAATTGTGTCTGTAGTATATTCCCCATAAGGGTAGTATATGGTTGACGGAACGATTCGCCAAGCGTGATATACTGTTTGCATGCTGAAGTGTGTGATTTTGCGATTTCCTGTCTGGGCTGTGTGTCTCGCCATGATGCTGACGGTCTCGCTGTCGGTGGTGCGTATTGCAGCTGCGCAGAAAGAAGATGATTGGCCTGCGGCAGCAGAAGCAGTCGTTCGGAGCGAGGCTGCGGCCGAAACGGGGCCTGCCGGCGGGATCGTGGTGGCTGATAATCTCGAGGCGGCACCGGCCGGCTGGGACGGCAGCGATACGGATCCGGTTCTGGCCTGGGAGGATGCGGCTGCTGCAGTGCAGGAGTTGAAATACGGCGGAGCAGATGACTGGGTGCTGCCGTCCAAAAAACAGCTTGATCTGCTGTTTCAGCATCGGGAAGAGATCGGCGGATTTTCTGCGCCGCGGTATTACTGGAGTCATACCGGAAGCGGTGACCAGTACTGGATTCAGGATTTCTTCAGCGGATATCAGGATCTTGGTCGCCCGGACGATCGATATGCAGTTCGCCCGGTGCGGATATTTTAGATGCCGAAACCTTGTCGACCCCGAGATCCGTACAGCAGATATGCATGATGCTTTCGGCCAGTTCCTGCAGGAAGCGGCGGCGCGGATGGGTTGTGCGGAAGCACAGGGCTATGTCGCGCCGGGCGTTGGCGCCGGAGACGGGAATGTAGCGTATCCCCGGCTCGGGGGTCGACGGCACGGCAAGCTGAGGGATGAGGGTTATCCCAGCCCCGAGGCGAACCATCTGTCGCAGCGTCTCCAGGCTGGTTGCGCGAAAATCCTCCGGTCGGGCATGCTCCTGCAGTCGGCAGATGTCCAGGGCTTGATCCCGCAGGCAATGCCCGTCCTCGAGCAGCAGCAGGTGTTCCCCGGCAAGTTCCTCGGGGTCTACGCTAAGTCGGTCCGACCATTTGTGATCCTCGGGGACGGCGGCCAGAAAAGGCTCGTGAAATAAAGGTATACTGTGAATAGCCTCGGCACTCTGCGGCAGCGAAAGTATGGCGGCGTCTATCTGTTCGGTCTCCAGCTGTTGCTGCAGCACCGGGCTTTTCTCTTCAATTAAATAAAAGGATGTATCAGGAAATACGGATTTCAGAATCGGGGTGAGGCGGGGCAGGAGCCATGGCCCAATTGTCGGGAAGGCTCCCAGGGTGAGCGGGCCGATAAACGGGTCGTTCATTTCCTGTGCCTTGCGGGTGATTCGTTCACAGTCTGCCAGAATTCGCCGGGCTATTACCAGTACCTCGCGGCCGAAGGAGGTCAGCTTTACGGCTCGTGTGGTGCGCTCGAACAGGGGGTGACCAAGTATGTCCTCGAGCTTCCGCAGCTGGCCGCTCAGGGTCGGCTGGGTAACGAAACACTTCTCTGCGGCGCGGCCGAAGTGACCCGATTCCGCTACGGCGGTAAAGTACTGCAGATCTCGCAGATTCATTGATATCCTCCAGGCGATGTTCGAAGCACCATATCATTTATCGGCGGTTTCTATCAATCTGATAGAAACAAACGATTGGGAATGATTTTTCGGGTATGTTAGATTGCTGCTGTCGATAAAACACCTGAAAGGAGCAATCAATGCAGACACTTATCAATTCACGCCTGCCGGAGTTTTCCGTACAGGCCTATCAGAACGGAGAGTTCAAAACCGTAACCGACAAGGATGTTGCCGGTTCATGGTCAATCCTGTTTTTCTATCCAGCCGACTTCACCTTTGTATGTCCGACCGAGCTTGGCGATATGGCCGACCTCTATTCACATTTTCGCGAGATGGGGGTAGAGGTGTACTCGGTGAGTACCGATACCCACTTTGTGCATAAGGCCTGGCATGATACCTCGGACACCATTAACAAGATTGAGTATCCGATGCTTGCCGATCCCCGCGGTCTGCTGACTCGGGCCCTGGGTGTGCATATCGAGGATGAGGGGATGGCGTATCGCGGAACCTTCCTGGTGGCTCCCGGCGGGCAGATCAAGCTGTGTGAGATTCATGACAACGGCATCGGCCGAAATGCCTCCGAGCTGCTGCGAAAGGTACAGGCGGCCCAGTGGATTGCGGCACACCCGGACGAGGTCTGCCCCGCGAACTGGAATCCGGGTGAAGAAACCCTGAAGCCCGGACTCGATCTGGTCGGCAAGATTTAATTGCTATGCTGGATGCAACCATTCGAACACAACTGGAATCGGTCTTTGCACCGATAACGGAGAGCATAGTACTGTCGGTCCGCCCGTCGGGACATATCAAGCAGCAGGAGCTGCTTGATATGCTTGGCGACCTGGCAGAAACCAGCGCGCAGATTACGGTTGTGGTGGAGGGCGCTCCATCAGATATCCCTGTCTTTACTGTGGTGCGGGCCGGGCATTCAACCGGAATCACCTTTGAATGCATACCCGGCGGGCATGAGTTTACCAGTCTGGTGCTTGCGGTTCTCAATGCGGCCGGGCACGGACGGCTCCCGGATGAGGGTCTGCAGCAGCAGGTTCGCAGCCTGCAGGGGCCGATCGAGGTGCGGACGTTTATCTCGCTGTCGTGCACCAACTGCCCCGATATTGTGCAGGCTATAAACCAGATGGCGCTGATCCACGGGAATCTGCATCATGTGATTACCGATGGAGCACTGGTGCCCGAAGAGATTGACCGGCTGGGGATCCAGGGGGTTCCGGCGGTGTTTGTCGGGGACAGCCTGCTGCATTCAGGTCGATCGGATTTCGGGTCGCTGCTGGAAAAGATGGAGCGGCATTTTGGTACCGTTGACATTGAGGACGCGGAAGGCGCCGAGAGTTTCCCTGCCAGAACACATATGTATGATGTGGTGGTGCTCGGCGGCGGTCCGGCCGGGGCTGCTGCAGCTATTTACAGTGCCCGCAAAGGACTGCGAACCGCGGTGATCGCGAAGCGGATCGGCGGACAGGTGAGTGAGCCCGTGGGGAGCCGGAATATTATCTCCGTGCCGCGCACCGAGGGCGCGCAGTCCGCGGCCGAGCTGCGCGGGCATGTGGAGGAGGTGCCCATCGATCTGTTCGAAAACCGCAGCGTTGACGGGGTTGATGTGGATGAAACATCCGCCAGGGTAGTGCGTATCAAGGGCGGGGAACGCTTTGCTGCCCCTGCCTTGATTGCGGCAACCGGAGCGAAGTGGCGTGAACTTGGCGTGCCCGGAGAGTCGGAGTACATCGGACGCGGGGTTGCCTTCTGTCCGCACTGCGACGGGCCCTTTTTTGCCGGGAAACATGTGGCGGTAGTCGGCGGCGGGAACTCCGGGGTGGAGGCGGCGATTGACCTTGCCGGCACCTGTTCCCGGGTAACCCTGTTCGAGTTTGCCGATCAATTGAATGCAGATACAGTGTTGCAGCAGGCGGTGCGACGGCTTCCGAATGTGGATATTGTGACCAGCGCCAGAACTACCGAGGTGGTCGGCGACGGCAGCAAGGTCACCGGCCTTCGCTGGGAAAACCGCAGGGACGGAGCTGCACAGGAGATCACTCTTGATGGTGTCTTTGTGCAGATCGGCTTGCTGCCGAACAGCTCCATGCTGACGGAGGTCGTGGAAACGAACCGCTTCGGCGAGATTGTCGTGGATACTCACTGCCGTACCTCGGTGTCCGGGATCTATGCAGCGGGAGATGTTACAACTACCCCGTACAAGCAGATTGTCGTGGCCATGGGCGAGGGGACGAAGGCTGCGCTGGCAGCATTTGAGGACCGGGTCCGCTCCGGCGGTGTCGAGAAGGATGGTTCAGATTCGGCAACCCATACGGGGGTCCTGGTCGGTTAATCGTCGCCGGTCCCTGAGGCCGGCGTAAACTCCAAAGAGGCCGAGTTGATGCAGTAGCGCAGTCCGGTCGGCGGGGGGCCATCCGGGAACACATGACCCAGATGGGCCCCGCAATTCCGGCAGACAACCTCTGTACGTTCCATTCCCAGGGATGTATCCGTACGCTCCTCTATCGTTTCAGGATCTAGTTCCTCGTAGAACGACGGCCACCCGCAGCCGGACTGATACTTGGTGGAGGAGCTGAACAACGGGGTATGGCAGTTGCTGCAGCTGTAGATGCCCGG
>CAZANF010000091.1:0-1623 GCA_964486425.1 uncultured Spirochaeta sp.
GCCGCCTCCGGCACTTCATCAATGGTCTTGAACTTGATTTTTTCCGATTCCTCCCGGGGCGCAGTCACCGCCTCGCAAATCTCCACATCGATGTCATGCTCACGGAACTCACCATTGTGATAGATGGTAAAGCAATAAGCCGGATCCCGGCACACCGCCCCAACGCTTCGCATGTAGTCACCCATCCTGGGGACTATCTCGAAGAAGGTGTCATACCCCGGTACCGTCGTGCGCATTGAGGCCACGGTTACCTCGGGCAGACTCTTCACAGTCGCTTCCTGGTTCATCTTTTCCGCTCCTTTGATCCTCTCCAGATACGCCCTCACCCGCTGCAGTCTCGCCTTTTCCTCCCTGACACTCCTCTCAAGCTCAGCCTCACGCCGCTGCAGCATTGCAGTCAGGTTTTCCTCCTCCTCCAGGATTTCCCGGATATCCGTCAGCGAAAACCTGAGCTCCTTCAGAATCAGAATCCGCTTTATCAGCGGCAGCTGTCCCGCGCTGTAATAGCGGTAACCCGTCCAGTCGTCGATCCTGGCCGGCTTCAGCAAACCGATCCGATCGTAGTGACGCAAGGTCTTGGGGGTAATCCGGTTGATCTTTGAAAAATCTCCGATTGAATACATAGCTTCTCCTGCGCAAGAGATAGGTGTATTCTAAGGACTGCCCTAAGGGAAAGGTCAAGAAATACCGTGCGATTTCAGGAATATTTTCTGTAGTGATACAAACCGACTTACCTGCACAAGAAAAGTCGGGACAACTTGAAATGGCAGGGATAAACTACGATAACAGAATGATTGAAAGCGAGGAGACAGCATGGACTGGCAGGACAGATTAAGCCGGGCACTGCAATGGCTGGAAGACCATCTGACGGCGGAAATCTACATCGAGCAGGCCGCGCGCGAGGCAAACTGTTCCGTGTTTCATTTTGCACGCATGTTCCAGGTTATTACCGGCATCGGACCTGCGGAGTACATCCGTCGGCGGCGGCTGTCGTGCGCAGCACTGGACCTGACATCCGGTGACGACCGGATTGTCGACATCGCCCTGCGATACGGCTACGACTCCCCGGATGCCCTTGCGAGGGCATTCAAGCGTGAATTCTCCTGTCTGCCCAGCGATGCCAGACGGCCGGGAACAGCCCTGCACACCTATGCTCCCCTCACCTTTTCAATCGCTCTGAAAGGAGACAAAGCTATGGAATATCGCATTGAACAGAGATCGGTAATACCCTTGACCGGATTGACGATGCGCACAAACAGCCAGAATGGAGACAACTTTGCCGAGGTTCCTGCATTCTGGGACACCCTTTTCACCGATGGTCGCTTTCACATGTTAATGGAGAAAAGCAAGGATTCCGAACTGAAGGTGGTCGGGGTCTGCCACGACTTCGACATGAAAACCGGGGAGTTCAGCTATACTATTGCAGTCGAAACCCCGAAAAGCCGTGAAGGGCTGCCCGACGGATGCGAGGATATCAGCGTTCCAGCCTCCACCTGGGCCCGATTCACCTCCCGCGGACCCCTGCGGGAGAACTTCCAGAACACCATTAAGCGGATTTATTCCGAGTGGTTCCCGGCGTCCGGCCGTGAACACGCCGGAACCGCCGAGCTGGAGTACTACGGT
>CAZANF010000091.1:1723-10304 GCA_964486425.1 uncultured Spirochaeta sp.
GTTCCCGGCGTCCGGCCGTGAACACGCCGGAACCGCCGAGCTGGAGTACTACGGTAGTCATCCGGACCCCACGGCACAGGATTACTGGTGCGAGTACTGGGTACCGCTCAAGTAGTAGCATGTGTTGCCAATTTTGCTGAAACCGGGTGTAGCACTGGCTGCCTGCATGATTCTGGGCATCAATCTTTCATCATGAGGCTGAATGGAAATACACAGGAATGTCAGTGGTACACCGCAGCAAGCATATCGGATCGCAGTCATGAGATCATTTTTTCAGGAGGACCTGTGAAGATACGAGCCTTTCACGAAACCGACCGAGCCGCCGTGATACAGCTCTGGCGGGACTGCAGACTGACCCGCCCCTGGAACAACCCGGACGCCGACATCGACAGAAAAATGGCCGTTCAGCCCGAGTTCTTTCTGGTCGGCGAACTGGACCGCCGGATCATCGCCTCCGTCATGGCTGGCTACGACGGACATCGGGGATCCGTTTATTATCTGGCCGTATCGCCGCAGCTCCAGGGCCGCGGTTTTGGCCGCAAATTGATGCACAGGGTCGAGGAGCTCCTCCGGGACATGGGCTGCCCCAAACTTAACATCCTCGTGCGCACTTCCAACCAGCGCATCCTGCCATTCTACCGGTCGCTGGGCTACAGCATCGACGACGTGACAAGCCTGGGCAAGCGCCTCATCCCCGACACCTGATGCAAGGGGGAGGTCTCCCCCTCGCTCCCGCAGCCCCGGCCCCCGGCCGGATCGGCCGGAGCACATCCGGCTCTGCTCACGCGCCGCCGGGCTCCGGCCTGGCTGCTTCCGCTACCCCCTCCCGACAGCGCGGTACCGCAAAGGCTCCTGCCCCGTAGGCATCCAATGTCGTCACCCGTCCAGCCGGCTGAACAGTACAGCCACATCCAGTGAGAACCCTTCCAGGCTGCACCACGCTGTCCACCTGCTCATCGTCCCGGGATGCCGAATCCGGCAGCAGCACATCGAAGGGCGCAACAAACACCGAGCACGGTTTGTCCGTCAGCCAGTTAGCAAGCTGCCGAAATATCTCGCCTGCAGCCGCTTGATGTCGTCGGCTGGGGGCCGGGCTCATGCTCCAGGCCTCGCCATGGATAAGCTCCCAGCGCTCCTCCCGTGGCCACTGTCGATACTCGGCATAGGTATAACGTCGATCGGTTTTTTTAGTTTTCACCGCAATAACTACTCCGACTACTATTTTATCAACCCACTAGTCAGACGTCCATCGGGGTGCAGATCTCGATTATCGTTCCGAAAGAATCCTGCACATAGGCCACGGTCTGACCCCATGGCTTGTCGACCGGTTCACTCAGCGCTATTGCCCCGGCATCCACCGCCGTCCTGAAGGCCGCGGCAACATCCCCGGTGGTAAAGGCAATCTCGAAACCATTCTTGACTCCCTTACCGGCGACGATTCCGGTGCCTTCCTGCAGCAGAGAATTGCAGGCAAAAGACAGGGCTGTTGATCCGGTGCCCATTGCCGCATACATTTTGGAATCATCAATAAACGCTGTCTCCAGACCGAACGCCCGTTCGTAAAACCGGGTCGCCTCCACAACATCCTCAACATAGATAATCACATAACCAAGTTTCATCTGTCCTCCTTACAGTTCACAGACTACAGCATCATCCCGTACCTGCATTGTAAAAACCGGACATACTTCAGCTGTTTTTCACAGCATCGCCGACTCGGCGTATGGCCAACCCGGCGTATCAATAAATGTTGCGCACATCCCCCAGAAAGACATGCAGGTCCTTCAACAGATGCGACTGATCGTAGTACCCGGCTTCTGCCGCCAGTTCCGCGGAGCTGCTGTATATCCCCCGCTGCTTGATCAGCGACAAGGTATGCTGAAACCGCAGTATCCGCAGAAAGGACTTCGGCGTCATGCCCAGATGCGCCTTCACACAGCGGCCGATCTGCTTTTCCGACAGACGATGGCAGTCACTCAGCTCCCCGACCGTAATACCGCCGCGTGATGCCAGCATCTGCCCCAGCAGACTGCCGAAACGATCCTGTATCCGGAACTCACTGAAAAAGACCGCAAGATACTGCTCGGCCAGGCGGCAGCATGCCGCCGGAACATCGGGGGTTTCAAGGTCGAGTATTCGCTGTATCATCTCGCGCAGCAGCGGGTCGGAATCCTCACCGGGCAGCGCGGCATTCAGCCCCTCAGCGGCGTTGTGCTTCAGCAGATACGGGATACAGTGCGGCAGAAACCGTATTCCGAAGGAGTACACATTGCCGTTCAGCCGCAGCAGCTCGGTACTGTCGGCAATCCCGGCCATGAATCCCTGCCGAGCAGAAAAATCGCAGATGATATCCATACAGGCATCGGTAACCACCCGGTGGGGAACATCCGTCAGCGGCCGGCTTGAGACAACCGACCAGTAACAGGCTACAAAGCCCGCCAGGGCGGGTGACGGGCTGTACTCGCGGTACTGCACATCGGGATGCACCCCCGAGAGATCGACATACTGCAGTGGAGAAAACCGGTATTTCATACTGCCGAGGATACCACACCGCTGATACTGTGTGAACGCACATTTTTGCCGCAAAAGTCAAGCACATCGGTCTTGTCCGGGCTATGATGAAACCGTCATGACAATATACGAACAGATACAGCGGGCACTGGACTATAATCAAGAGTGGAGCTACCCGCTTGCTCATTTGCCCGGAAATCTTTACCTTGAACAAGATCAATTTGCGATTGCTTTCATACTATAGATATAAAGGACACAACGATGACACACGTAGGCGGAGCGATAGAACTGACGGACAGCGGCTACAGCATTCGCGGCAATTCCCTGGAGCAGGCAGCTCGGGAATATCCCACCCCATTTTACCTCTATGATATCGAGCGGGTGGTCGAGCAGTACCGGTCGCTCAAGCAGTACATTACCTGGGACGATCTTACCATCTACTATGCACTCAAAGCCAACTTCTCGGTACCGATTCTCAAACGCCTGCTTGCCGAAGGGGCCTCTGTGGACACCGTCAGCCCGGCCGAGGTGCACCTGGTACAGTCGATCGGGTTTCCGAACGACCGGATTCTGTATACCGCCAACAACCTCACCGAAGAGGAGATGGAGGAGGTCCACAGCCTGGGAGTCATGTTTAACATCGGCAGCCTCTCGCGGCTGGAAAAGTTCGCCAGGGCCTACCCCGGCAGCCGGATCTGTCTGCGCTTCAATCCCGATGTAGTGGCCGGCGAGCACAGCATTGTGCGTACCGGCGGCGACCTGACCAAGTTCGGCATCCTGCTGAAGGATATCGAGCGGGTCAAGAAGATCGTGCAGCAATACAACCTGAAAGTCGTCGGGCTTCATGAACACACCGGCAGCGGCATTGCCGAAACCGACAAGGTATACCAGAGCATGAAGAATCTGCTGAGCATCGCCACACCGGAGCACTTTCCGGACCTGGAGTTTGTAGACTTCGGCGGCGGTTTCAAGGTCCCCTACTCGCCCGAGGAAAAGGTGATCGACTATAAGACCTTCGGTGCGGAAATCTCACGCATCTTTGCCGGGCACTGCGAAAAAACCGGGCGGCACCTGCGCATGTATTTCGAGCCCGGCAAATATATCGTAGCCGAATCGGGCTATCTGGTGCTGCAGATCAACACGATTAAAGACAACAACGGCCGCCTGATCGCCGGTACTAATTCCGGGTTCTCGCACCTTATCCGGCCCATCCTCTACCAGGCCTATCACCACATTGTGAACCTGAGCAACCCGGATGGTGAGCCTAAAACATACGACATCTGCGGCAACATCTGCGAAACCGGCGACTGCTTTGCGGTCGACCGCGAGCTTCCCGAGCTGCGCGAGGGCGATTATATCGCCATCCTCAATGCCGGCGCCTACTGCGCCTCCATGGCCGCACCCTACAACCTGCGTCCCCTGCCGCATGAAGTCACACTGGACAGCAGCGGATTCCGCCTGGCCAAGCCGGCCCTGACCAACGCCGAATTGGCTCAGCAGATTCTGGGAGAATACCAATGAGAGATCTCGCCTTTACCAAGATGCACGGACTGGGAAACGACTATGTCTACATGAACTGCCTGGAGCATGACCTCGACAATGCGCCGGCGGTAGCACGCTTTGTTTCCGATCGCCATTTCGGCATCGGCGCCGACGGACTGGTACTGATCAAGCCGTCAACCCGCGGCACCGCCCGCATGCAAATGTTCAATGCCGACGGCAGCGAGGCCGAGATGTGCGGCAACGCCATCCGCTGCGTGGCGAAATTCCTGCATGACGAGGGCATCACCACCGGCACACAAGTGGTCATCGAGACCCTGGCTGGAGATCTGGCGATTGATATCATGCTTGAAAACGGCAGCGCAGTCGGCGCACGAGTGGACATGGGTGCTCCACGCCTGAACGGCCCCGACATTCCGGTAGCGGTACAGAAAAACCCGGTCGCAGACGAACCGGTCTCCCTCTCGGACATTGACGATCCGCGCGCCGGAAATCTGCGATTTACTGCAGTATCGATGGGCAACCCCCACGCCGTGTTCTTTACCGAAGAGGTAACCGACTACCAGATCCACACCCTCGGCCCGCGTCTGGAGGTCCACGAGCTGTTCCCCAATCGCATCAATGTCGAGTTTGCGCGTGTGCTGAACCGCGGTGAAATAGAGATGCGGGTCTGGGAGCGCGGCTCAGGCGAGACCCTGGCCTGCGGAACCGGTGCCTGCGCCACCGCGGTGGCAGCCAACCTCAACGGACTTACCGACCGCACCGTCAAGCTTCACCTGCCTGGCGGAACCCTGACCATCGAGATTACCGACGACACCGGATTCATGACCGGCCCGGCTACCCCCGTATTCCACGGCGCAGCGCACTGCCCGGTATAACGGCACGGTATCACAGACACATCCGGCAATCCCTGTAGGGTCCTACAAAGCTTTACAGGGCGGGGAGATCGGCAAGGTCGTACGGTGTTGCCTGATATACGTAGTAGTTCAGCCAGTTCACAAAGAGCAGGTGCGCGTGTGCCCGCCAGGTAGCGACCGGTGCACGTACGGGATCGTCGTCCGGGAAGTAGTGCTCCGCAACTTTAATCTCCAGACCCTTGTCGATGTCGCGCTGATACTCGATTGCCAGGGTATCGGCATCATATTCCAGATGGCCGGTAATAAAGATCTGCCGTCCATCATGCGCCGAGACAATCCCCACCCCTGCACGTTCCGAGGTGGCAAGGATCTGCAGCTCCGACCTCGCTTCGACATCCTCCAGGTGCATATCGGTGTAACGCGAATGGGGAATCGGGAACCACTCGTCGAATCCGCGAAACAGCGGCAGATGATCAGCATGGCGCTGATGCATATAGACCCCGAACAGCTTTTCCGGCATCCGGTATTTCTGAATCCCATAATGATGATACAACCCTGCCTGCGCACCCCAGCAGATATGCAGCGTGGCGCAAACGTTACTGCGGGAATAGTCCATAATCGCCGCCAACTCATCCCAGTAGTCAACATCTTCAAAGGGAATCGTCTCCACCGGCGCACCGGTAATAATCATACCGTCATAGCGGTTCCGTCGAATGTGCTCGAACGAGGTGTAGAACCGTTCCAGATGCTCCGGATCGGTGTTCTTCGATTCGTGGGAGGCGGTGTGCACAAGATCAATATCCACCTGCAGCGGGGTGTTGCTCAACAGCCGCAGCAGCTGTGTCTCGGTGGCAATTTTGGTAGGCATGAGGTTGACGATGGCGATTCTGAGCGGGCGGATGTCCTGCTGCTCCGCACGATCTTCTGTCATTACGAATATATTCTCCTGCTCCAGATGCTCCCGGGCAGGCAAAGCGTTAAGGATTTTAATCGGCATATGAACTCCCTCCTGATACAACAACGCCCCCAACCGTGTACCCCGGAGGGGGCGTTCCGACGGAGGCGGCGGATATCATTTTACCGTACCTACTGTATAGTGATAAATTCAAGTATTCAAGACAGTTCCTCAGCGTGAGATAACAATCTTCAGCCGGTGTCCGAGAATCACTATCTTCCATATCCCAGAGAACCCATAAACGAAACCGAAATAGTATCAGGGGTTCTGAAGTCTGCCGAATCTATCATCATCGGAACTCCAAGCGATATGTGATATCCGAGAGAAACTGACGAAGACAAAAAGGTTTGCTGGCTGTAGCCAAACTCGAATCCCATCGGCGAAGCAACACTGAGTCGATCAGTATCCCCCTGCACCAGTGACGTCATCGGGTTATACAGAGCATCAATCCAGATTACTCTCAGCTCGGATTCCAGCAGTTCCCTTGCGGAATATGGTGTATCTGCCCGCATGTAATAGCGGCTTACATAGGATAAGCCGGCATACAGTCCGGTGGCGTCGTATACTGCTGCATACGGGAAACTTACAATCAGGAAATTTTTATGCTGATGAGCCCCGAGTCTCAGCATTAGTCCGCTCTGCTGGGAATGGTTTACCCGCAGTACGCCGGCAGACTCCTGCTCCCCGCCTTCAAAAGACACCAATTGATACGTTTGATTCATTGTTCCGGACAGATCCAGGAAACGAACCGCAGCACCGGCCTTAGCTATATATGACAGCCCTCGCTGAACGTCGATACTCCCCTCATGGGTATAATCAGTAAGAGGGAATCCAGCGACACTGCTCCGGGTGGACAGCTGAATCAGACCGTCGGAGAGGAACCAGTCACCATGAATACCCACCAGCAGATCCAGTACAGCAAGAGTCCCTCCTGCGGCTACTCCTGCACCGACATAGATTTCTCGCGGATCATCTTCGAGTATTGTATACTCCTCGTTTGCTGCAGCCACCCCGACACAAAATACTGCACATAACATCACCAGTAATAAACGTTTCATCCTCTACCCCCAATTATTCTAATTGAGAGGGATCATACTCTAAAAAGTTCCAGCATGCCAACTGCTTGAGCAGCTCTTCCCGACACAAATCACGGAGAGCCCGACCCATTATCATGCCGTTCCAGGCAATTCACGGAGATCTCACCGATTTTTCACATTTTACTAACCGGACACCGGTCTTATAGAGTCGTCGACAAAAAATCACGTAAAGGAGATTATATATGATTACGAATCGATCAACGGTATGGCTCACCGTTATGCTGCTGCTGGCAGCCGCCCCGGCCCTCTTCGGTGCAGGTCAGAGCGACTCTGCAACCGAAGACACCGAAAGCACCGCAAATGAAACCACCATGACTGCCGCACCAACTGAAATCCAGTTCTGGCACGCCTTCTCCGACGCCCCCCGCTCCGCCTGGATCGAGGATCGCGCCACGGAATGGAACGATATGAACCCGGACTTCAGGGTGGTTACCGAACGCAAAGGCTCATACCGCGAAACCCTGCAGGCCGCCGCTCTCGCCGCCCGTCCGGGAGATGCCCCACACCTGGTGCAGCTTTTTGAGGTTGGAAGCCAGCTGGCCGTAGACTCCGGTATCTTCAAGCCTGTCGGCGAGGTAGGCGGAATCCCTGCCGACGACTACATCGAACCGGTACTGAATTACTACACCATCAATGGAGAGATCTACTCGATCCCCTTCAACAGCTCCTCACCTATCCTCTACTACAACAAGGATAAAATGGAAGAGGCCGGGCTGGATCCGGACGATCCCCCGGAAACCTACGGCGAGGTAATCGAGATGCTGGAAGAGGCACAGGAGGCCGGGGTTGAAGGCGCAAAGATCGGGTTCAACCTGCACTCATGGTTTTTCGAACAGTGGATGGCACAGCAGGGTGCAACCCTGGTGAACAACGACAACGGCCGCGGCGGGCTCGCCACCGAGGTAAACCTTACCAGCGACGCAGCCTATACCATCGTGAACTGGATCGATGAGCTCAACCGGAACGACATGTACACCTATACCGGCCGCCTCGAGGACTGGAGCGGAAGCGATGCGATCTTCCAGGAAGGGGAAGCCATGTTCCACATCACCTCTACTGCTGACCTCGGCAACATCAGCAGTGCCGTAGACGGTTCCTTTGAACTCGGTACCGGCCTCATGCCCATCGCCGACGACGCCGAGCGCAACGGGGTAGTTATCGGTGGCGCCAGTGTATGGCTGGTGGACGGACACGACACCCGCGAGCTTGAAGCCGCCCGGGATTTTGTCCTTTTTATGACCAATACCGAGAACATGGTGAGCTGGCACAAGCTTACCGGTTACTATCCGGTACGCAACTCCTCGGTAGCTGTACTGGAAGACGAAGGCTGGTTCGAGGAAGACCCGAACGCCTACACCGCCTTTGACCAGCTGCTGAACACCACTCCCAACGCTGCAACCGCCGGAGCCCTCATGGGCAGCTTCCTGGATACCCGCACCATCATCGAAGAAGCAATCCAGAAGGTGCTGCAGGGAACAGACGTAGAGGACGCAATGGAAGAAGCCAAGGAACTGGCCGACGACCGCCTGCAGGAGTACAACGCCAATCTCTAATGCAGAATAAGGAAATCATTTGTACGGGATCTTCCGCCTGGCAGCGGAAGGTCCTTTGTGTATGTATGGAGGAGCTCTCGTGACCTATCGTCCAATATTCCGTCATCCAGT
>CAZANF010000092.1:0-10258 GCA_964486425.1 uncultured Spirochaeta sp.
CTGATCCACTATATGGACAAGCGGTTCGAGGCCTTTGACAGGCGGTTTGTGATGCTGCAGTGGGTAATCGGGCTTGGATTTACCGCGATTGCCGGCCTCATGACACTGTTCAACTATCTGTGAAAAAGCGGCAGCCGCGCATACGCACAGCTGCCGCCGTTATCGGTTTTACATGATCCTCCGGTGATGGAAGTGTTAGAGGCGAATCAGGGCAGCGGTGAGACCGTCCAGGGTTACAGTCGAGCCGTTCACGGTTACTCCGACGGCTTCGCTGATGCCATCAGCGTCCACACGCTCCTGGTCGGCTATCAGTACGGCATCACTGAGATCGCGGTCCAGCTCGAAGCTGAAGCTGTCCATGTTGGTGTTTGCCAGTATGTACCAGGTGTCCCCTTCCCATTCGATGCTGTAGGCCAGACTGAGTCCGTCGCCGGTATCGAAGTAGGTTGCATCGATTTGATCAAAATCCCCGATATGGAAGGCCTCATTGTCGCGACGCAGATGGATCAGAGCACGGGTGTATTCGTGCACATCCCGGGCAGTTTCATCGATGTCCCAGACAAACTGATTAATGTTATCCGAGCTGTCGTAGCTGTTGCGAACGAAATCACCAACTACCTCGTTCTGAGCATTCAGCCGCGGCTTGGTACGCAGTCGTTCCTGACCGGCATGGATAAACGGGATACTCTGCCCGGTGATCAACAGCAGGTTGCCGATTTTAACCCTCTGCGCAATCTCCCGACGTCCTTCTTCGCTGGTATGATCAGTTCCTGTATTGTGTGCAATATTGTCGTGCAGGGTAAGACCGTCATGTTTTGCGATATACGCCATGCTGTCGCCGGGGTCGTCGGCTGTATAGTTTCTTTGCGGCTGGCCTATCAGGTTGTAAAACAATTGTTCGGTATTTACCGCTCCAGTGGTGAGAAAGTTCTGCGAGGTTTCCTGAAAGCCGCCGCCCTTGAGCAGATCGCGGATCTCGTCGTTAACGACTGCAAACTCGTTGGTCTCTGTCATATAGCCCTGGTCCATTCCGCGGGTGCCTTCAGGACCGTTGTACATCGACCAGCCCTCGCCCTGGAAAAAGATGTCCTTTTTGTCCGGCAGGGAGGCGACCCGTTCGCGTGCCATCTCGATAGTTTCGGTGTCTATCAGGCCGGCCAGGTCAAAGCGCATACCGTCGATATGATACCATTTAACCCAATGATAGATCGAATCGACTATCAGCTTGCGAGCCATATAGCGGGTCGACGCATAGTCGTTGCCTACGCCCGAGTTGCTGGTGAACGCCCCGGCCGGGGTCTTGCGAAAGTAGTAGTGCTCGACGATATCTTCCAGCAGGTTGGTGTTGCCGTAGTGGTTGTAGACCACATCCAGCAGCAGGCCCATATCATGACGATGAGTATCGCGGATCAGGGTCATGAGTTCGTTTACGCGACTGTACGGATCGGTTGGGTCGGTGGCGTAGAAACCCTCCGGAGCGAACCAGCTGTGTGGATCGTACCCCCAGTTGTAGTTGTTTCCGCCGGCTGTCCCCGAGTCATCATAGTCTTTGTCCAGCTCGTCGTTGAAATAGTAGTTCTGTACCGGCAGAAGCTCAATGTGGGTTACACCGAGATCCTGTGCGTAGGGCAGCTTCTCGCTGAAGGCAAGGTAGGAGCCGGGTTCGTTTTCAACATCAGCATCCGGGCTGATGGTAAAGTCACGGACATGCACCTCGTATACGATTGAGTCAATGCGGTCGTCCAGCTGATGGTCGGTATATTCCTGCCACCCGTCGATTGCACCGGCTTTGTTCATATCGATAATCGCCCCTCGACCGGCGCTGCCGTCGTCCGTAAAGGCGTCCATGCTGAAGGCATAGGGGTCCAGAGCAATCCGCTCCCGTCCGCCTTGCAGCAGTTCGTAGTCGTAGAAAAAGCCGTCAGGATCCTCGGCATCAAACTGCACCGACCACACTCCGTACTCTTCATTCAGCTCCATATCAAGTACCCAGTCCGGCTCTGCCTGCATGCTCTCGCTGTAGATACGGACTCGTACCCATTCAGCCAGTGGCGACCAGAGACGAAACTCTACCGACCGGCTTTCGGCATCGTACAGCGCACCCATTTCGTAATCCATGGGAGGTACGGTTTGATCGGCAATCTGCGGAATTAATACTGCAGTGGTAACGCGGTAGGGCGCCTGATACTCGGGGTGTACAAGACTCAATCGGGATCCGATTTCTACCGGGTCAGCCAGGGTAAGGGTAATCTGGTCCGTGTAGTTCCGGTTTCGGTCATTCGGGGCTCGGGTGTTTACCACATCAGCGATCTCGAATCTGCGTCCGTCTGCGCTTTCCAGGTAAAATCCGTTGCTACCGGGCTCCAGCTCCAGCGCATGGCGCCCACTTAATGTTGCCTCGATGGTAGTGGTGTCCGTAAAAACCGCTTCCTTAATAAAGGGAACGTACTCGCCAACGGAGTAGTTTACCGGGTCGCCGTGAAAAACAGCCACCTTGTTCCCGGCTGTATAGTCCCATACCCGGTCTTCCGGGCTTTCCTTTACCCAGTCATCTTCCAGGCGGATTATAAAGCCGGTTTCTCCGCTGTCCCCGACTATCGGGGCGCCGATGTCCTCACCGTCCTGGCGTATAACCATCACCCCAACCCCGTCGACATTTCTCCAGTCCTGGGTGTTTTCAAAGGTAGTTGCCCCATCGCCCGAGCCGAGGGCCCAAATCCAGAGAGCCCAGTCTTCATAATTCTCATCTTCCCGGTAGTAGAACACCGCGAATTCGTCTTCGTCGACATCCACCTGCTCGGCTGCACTCAGCACCTTGTCCATGTCCGGATGCTGTTTCATCTCCAGCGTGCCGGGTTCGGCTTGAGGTCCGTCAGCAGTTGCGCAGCCAAAAAGCAGTCCTGCGGCAAGCAGCACCGTGCACAACCATATGCCGACTGTACGCTGTTTTACAAATAATTGAAACATATGTTCCTCCTTAATCAAGTAAAGGATCAGTATAGATCCAATAAACCGGTTAATCAACACAGGGTTTCATTCTTCGTTGGTTGTATCCGGTCGGCTTGTTATTGACAGGTATCGGTTTGCACACGAGTATTGAAATATGGGAATAATGCATCGGATACTGAATCGACAGAAGAAAATTCAGAAAAGCAAACGCGTAGGCCTGGCTCTTGGCGGTGGAGCGGTATTGGGTGCGGCACATGTAGGGGTATTGCGTGCTCTGGATGAACACAACATAGATATCCATTGTATTTCCGGCACCAGCATCGGGGCATTTGTGGCTGCCATGTACGCATTCGGGAAGACCTGGCGGGATCTGGATGATATCGCGCATGATCTGAACTGGCTGAAGGCAGCGCGGTTAAAGGTTACAAAAACCGGGATTTTATCGAACGAACAGATGGGAAAGTTCGTTCGGAGTCTGATTGGTGATGTAAAGTTCAGCGATGCCAGGATTCGGCTGGCTATGATTGCCACCGATATCGGTACCGGAGAGCGGGTGGTGCTGAACAAAGGTGATGTTGCTACCGCCCTTATGGCCAGCACCTGTATTCCAGGGATTTTCTCCCCGGTGGAAATAGATGGCAGACTGCTGGTAGACGGCGGGATATGTGAGAATGTACCGGTTTCAGTACTCAAGGGGATGGGGGCGGAGCGTACTATTGCGGTAGATCTGATAAAAAATCATTCGCTGCGGCGCCCGGAAAACATTATTGAGGTTCTCATTAACAGCTTTGATTTTGCGCTGTCCAACGCTGCGATGGCGGATGGCAAAAAGGCGGATCTGGTGATTGCGCCGCATCTGCAGCATTTCAATGCGTTAGACGTAAAGCAGATTCCGGATTTAATCGAGCAGGGGTACACCGATGCTGTACAGCTCTTGCGGAAGAAGGCAAGGTAATCCGGAGAATGAAAAAGCCGCGGCACTGCAGTACCGCGGCTTTTTGCATTATGCATTCCAGCTCATGTAGGGAAGATTGGCAGCAGTCTGTTTTACCAGCTGAGCGTTAGCGACCAGCAGAGTAGTGCTGTCCCAGGTGCCTTCACGCAGTGCATTGCGGCGGGATTCGGGCATTTCAATCCTGACGGTGAGCCCGTCTGATCCGGCGGTCCGAACCTCCATTTTTTCCAGGTCTACAGTGAACTCGGTATCCGGCTGTTCTTCTGCAATCTTCTGCAACGTCAGCACGTCCTGTTTGGATGCCTTTACTGCCGGAACCCCCAGCATTACACAGTTTCCTGCAAAAATCTCGGCAAAACTTTCCGCTACAACTGCATCAATTCCCCAGCGGTGCAGGGACTGGGGCGCATGCTCCCGACTGCTTCCGCAGCCGAAGTTTACGTTTGCCAGCAGAATCCTGGCTCCCTGATGCTTTTCCTCATTGAAGGGGTGGGGCTTCAGGCTGCCGTCGTTCTCAAACCGTTCATCATAGAAGGGGTATTCCCCCATCGAACTGAAGGTTATCTCCTTGAGATAGCGGGCTGGAATAATCCGGTCGGTATCAATATCATCACCGACTACCGGCACGGCCCTACCGACTACCTGGTCTACCTTGATTGCTTCTGCGCTCTGTGATGCCTTAGACATGTGCAGCCTCCTTTTCCATACTTGCAAACTCGCGGATATCGGTTACCCTTCCGGTAACAGCTGCGGCGACCACCATCTGCGGCGACATCAACAGGGTTCGTCCGGTGGAGCTGCCCTGCCGCCCGATGAAGTTGCGGTTACTGGAGCTGGCGCTTATCTGATTCCCTTTCAGCTTGTCGGGGTTCATTGCCAGACACATAGAGCAGCCGGCCGCACGCCATTCAAAACCTGCATCCATAAAAATCTGATGCAGCCCTTCTTTGACTGCCTGTTTGGCGACCTGCATTGATCCGGGCACCACGAAGGCATGAACGCTTTCGGCGACCTTATGCCCCTTCACAATGTCTGCAGCGGCCCGCAGGTCTTCGATTCGGCCATTGGTGCAGCTGCCGAGAAAGGCAACATCTATCGCCACCCCGCCCATGCGCTGACCGGGAGTAAGGCTCATATGCCTGAAAGCCAGCTCGGCTGCCTTGCGTTCGCCGTCGTCGGCTACCGCAGCAGGATCCGGAAGATTTTGTGAAATACCCACGCTCTGTCCCGGGGTTACACCCCAGGTTACCATCGGCTCGATATCCGCCGCATCGTATACAACAACATCGTCGTATTCCGCGTCTGCATCGCTGGCGAGTGCGCGCCACTTCTCTACGGCAGTATCCCATTCAGCACCCCTGGGACAGTATTCACGGCCCTTCAGGTATGTAAAGGTAGTGTCGTCCGGGTTTACATAGCCGGCCCGGGCTCCGCCTTCAATCGACATATTGCAGACCGTCATGCGGCCTTCCATGCTCATATTGTCGAAGACGTCCCCTGCGTATTCATAGGCAAAACCAAGTCCGCCCTTTACCCCAAGCCGGTTGATAATGTACAGGATCACGTCCTTCGGGGTGACCCCGGGGCGCAGGGTTCCATTGACCTCAATCCGGCGCACCTTCATGGGGTCCATGGCAAGGCACTGGCTGGCCAGTACATCGCGTACCTGGCTGGTACCGATTCCGAAAGCCAGGGTGCCGAACGCACCGTGGGTACTGGTGTGAGAGTCGCCGCATGCAATCGTCATCCCCGGCAGGGTGAGCCCCATTTCCGGACCGATAATATGCACAATACCCTGTTTTCCTGTCTCGAAGTTAAAGAAGTTAACCCCGAACTCCTTGGTGTTTCTCTCTATGGCCTGCATCCTCTGTTCGGCCTGGGAATCTGCAAAGGGCCGCTTCTGTTCTTTGGTGGGCACAATGTGATCCATGGTAGCGAAGGTCCGTTCCGGATAGGCTACCTTCAGACCGCGTTCGCGCAGCATATCAAATGCCTGCGGGCTGGTTACCTCATGCACCATGTGCAGCCCTATGAACAGCTGCGTCTGACCCGACGGCAGTCTGGTAACTGCATGCTGATCCCAAACCTTGTTATATAAAGTTCCCTTTGCCATATGCGCCTCCTGTAGGCCGGTATCTCCCGGCAGCATGAGGCAACTATACTGCAATCAATTATATTTGTAAAAGATATATTACTTATACTTACCATAGGGATCTCCTATGTAAATGTGGTCAATCATTACCTTTCGATCAGAAAAGTTTTATAATAGAAGATTGCAAGCTGTGTGCGGTCGCGCAAATCAAGCTTCTCCAGGATACTGCTGATGTAGTTGCGCACAGTACCCTCGCCCAGGAAAACCGTTTCGCTGATCTCCTTGTTGGACAGTCCATTGGCTACGTGCCGGACTATGGCAAACTCTTTTTCCGAAAGGCCAAAGTCGGCATAGCCGGATGGGGTGCCGGACTGCAGCAGGCGCGGCATTTTCTCGGCAATGCTGTCGCCGAATACCCGGTGCCCGAGGGATACGGCGTTAATGGCAGGAACAATGCTATCGTAATTTTGCTTGATCAGATAGCCTTTTGCTCCCATCTTCAGGGCCTGGATTATGTATTCATCATCGCTAAAGGTAGTCAGAAAAAGAATTGCGGCCTCCGGAAAACGGCTGATAATAGTATGTGCAGCCTGTATTCCCGATGTACCGTGCATACGTATGTCCATGAGCATGATATCCGGTCTCAGACGGTGATAAAGTCGGACGGCGTCTTCAGCACTGTGGCCGACACCAGTCACCTGTATGGTGTCCTGGGCAGATAAAATGGTTTTCAGCGAGTCTGCCACCAGTTGATCATCATCAATAATTGCTATCCTTGTCATTGCTTACGCCCCCTTGGGAATAGTGATAAACAATCGAAACCCCTTGTCACCGGATATCCTGACCTGGCCCTGAAGCTGACTGATGCGGTCGTGTATATTTCTCAAACCGATACCGTGGCTTGACCGAATATCAATCTGCGTACCATTGTCGGTAATAATAAGCTGGTAAAATCCAGGGTGCTCCTTCAGTCTGAGTGTGTACAGCCGAGCATCCGAGTGTTTCATGGTATTAGCCAAAGATTCCTTGACAATGGAGATTACCGCATACTTGATTTCCTTGCTGATCGGCGAGTATAGCTCAATGGAGCAGGTAGTCTCACACCAGGTGTAATCGGTTAAGAGCTTGTGAATATACTGTTCCAGGTTGATTGATGTTTCGTGTAAATGGTGCACACTGTTGCGGATATTGTGCAAGCCTTCATCCAGGGTGTTCTGCAGATGTTCGAGTGACTGTGATATTGTCGAATGTTTTGCAGTAGTTCGTAACGCGGCTGTCTGCAGCAGGGCACTGGACAGCAAATGTCCTACGTTGTCGTGTATATCACGCGCGATGCGATTGCGCTCATTCATGGTTGCCAGGTTAATCCCGGCATCCTGCTGCTCAAGCAGCTGCTGCTGCCTGGATTCCAGTCGGGCATGCAGCTGCCGGGATTCATCCAGAAGATCGTAATAGCGCAGCCGCTCGGTTTTTTGTGCACAGGTTCGGTGTTTCAGCAGCAAACCGGTGATGGTTGCGGCCAGCACCATCGTGACTGCTTCCCACCCGGAGGTCACATACAGCGGCTGTATGGCGAGCAGAAGCAGCGGAAGGATTTTCTGCTGTCGGCTGTGAAGCCCTTCATAGGCGATTGTCGGGGAATAGATGGTCAGCGGCGGGAATGCAAAACACAGGATGGGAAACAAGAGCATAAGTCCGATCCGCATTCCGGTGTTTTCCAGATAGGTGAGGAAGCCGACAATCGTGACGGCCATCAGCAGCGGAGCAACCAGATTCTGAACCGGGAAAAGCAATAAGCTGAAACAGAAACTGGATGCAAACAGGCATAACTTGTCCTGCAGATCGCTGACTGGGTATCTTTCGGTCGTTTTCATTACAATTGTCACCCCATAAAGTGATTCCCGACACTGCATAGTATAGCCGGAACCCCTTAGATTAACAGCATGAAAATAAGGAGTTGCAGATGATAATTCAGGTTGATCATTTGGTGAAGCGGTATGGGGAATTACAAGCTGTCGATAACCTCAGTTTTGATGTGCGTGAGGGTGAGATCTTCGGGCTGCTTGGCCCGAATGGTTCGGGAAAGACTACCGCGATAAACTGCATGCTGGCACTGTTGCGATATGACAAGGGCAGTATACAGGTATTCGGAAAACCGATGACTCCGGAAAGCTATGCATCAAAGCGTGATATCGGGGTGGTAATGCAGGAGGTCGCCGTCTTCGACGTCCTTACTGTGCGTGAAAATATCGACTACTTCTGCGGCTTGTACATAACAGATTCCCGACGCAAGCAGGAACTGGTGCAGGAGGCAATCGAGTTTGTGGGGCTGCAGGGCTTCGAAAAGTTTCTTCCGAAAAAGCTGAGCGGAGGCTTGCTGCGTCGTCTGAATATAGCCTGTGGAATAGCACATCAACCTAAACTGATCTTTCTGGATGAACCGACGGTGGCGGTGGATCCCCAGAGCCGGAATAAAATCCTGGAGGGGATTGTGCAATTGAATAAACGAGGCGCCACGGTCGTGTACACCTCGCACTATATGGAGGAGGTCGAACAAATCTGCTCACGTATCATGATCCTGGATCACGGGCGTTCAATTGCTTCAGGTACGAAAGAATCCTTAAAGGCCATGATAGATGTCGGGGAGAAAAACAGCTTTGAGGTCTTTGAAATCCGGCAGACACAGATAGATGAATTATCGCGGATACCGGAGGTTTCCGAGGTTGTATATAAAGACGATATTCTGATGGTGAAGTCCCACAAGGGGAGCAATATTCTTGAGCATCTGCTGAATTTTCTGCGTGATCAATCTATTCCCTACGGCAGAATTTACTCCGAGCAGCCGAGCCTGAATGATGTTTTTCTGGAGCTGACCGGGAGAGAGCTCCGTGACCAGGGAGGCAGCAGTGACTAAGCACATTTTTTTATATCGCCTTAAGGTGATACTGCGGGATAGGGAGTTGGTGTTCTGGACGGCGGCTTTTCCCATTATTCTGGCAGCCTTGTTCAAGATCGCCTTTGGAAATATTGCTGCAGGCGAGACTCTGTTTCCTGTTCCGGTAGCGGTTGTGGAAAATGCACAGTATGCAGAAAATCCTGCCCTTCATGACACCCTGCAGAGCCTTTCAGACGGTGACGAACCGTTGCTGACGGTTTTCAGCGGTTCATTATCTGAGTCGGAGAAACTGCTGCATGAAGAACAGGTGGATGGTGTCATTGAACCTGGTCGTGAAATGCTGCTGCATGTACGCAGCTCTGGTATCCGTCAGAGTATTCTCCGGTCCTTCCTTACACAGTTCAGTCAAATGCAGTCTGTTGCCGAAACCATCCTCACGCTCGACCCTGCCTTGTCTCCGGAATTATCGTCGGAAATGAATGAGCAGCAGAATTACATCCGCAGTATGGCTTTGGGGAGGCGGGAACCGAATCAGTTACTGGTTATCTATTTTGCGCTTCTGGCTATGGCGTGTTTCTATGGGGGATACTATGGATTGTCCGAGGCGGTAGATATTCAGGCGGACCTTTCTACCCGGGCTGCCAGGATAAACATGGCGCCGGTGCATAAGCTCAAGGCATTTGTAGTGAGCTTAAGTGCGGCAATGCTCATTCACTTTGTGAGCCAGCTCATCCTGCTGGGATTTCTCTACTGGGTGCTGGATGTAGATTTTGGAGATCAAATACCCCTGGTTGTGATTACTACCCTGATGGGTACCATTCTGAGTCTAAGCATCGGGGCATGTATTGGTGTTCTGGTAAAGGGAAATGAAAATACCAAAAGTGGTGCTGTCACCGGTGTCGCCATGCTTGGAGCCCTCTTTGCCGGGCTTATGTTCCCTGGGTTGAAGCACATTATCGCCCAACGGTTTCCATTACTGATGTGGATCAATCCGGTGGGGCTTCTGTCGGATGCGTACTATGCCCTGTATTTTTACCATGATTATTCACGATATGGATGTAATATGCTCATCCTGCTGTCATTCTCGCTGATTTCTGTAGTCGCGGTATATAGCACAATTCGGAGGCGCAGATATGACAGTATTTAAGCTCAGTTTACGGATAATGAAGAGTAATATAACTAGTCTGCTCATTTTTCTGGCTGTTTTTCTGGGCATCTCTATTCTGGTCTCCGGTTCAGCCGCAGATATGGAACGTCTGGAATTCAGTCAGGCGCGGGTTCCGGTTGCATTCTTCACCGAAGAATCAACTCCGCTGGTTAACGGATTGGTTCAGGAGCTGTCCAGGGTTGCAGAAATTATTAGTCT
>CAZANF010000093.1:0-10015 GCA_964486425.1 uncultured Spirochaeta sp.
GTCCGGCACCGATACCTCCGAGGAAAAACAACAGGGCCATAAGCGGGAAGGCAAGATCGCTGAGAACGGGGTTTCGTGCGGTTACGAAGATAAACACAAAGGCCAGCAGAATACAGGCTCCGAACCAGACAGTTGCGCGGCGCATTGGCGCGGTGAGCTTCTGATGTGAGATGGTCGTTTCCATGGCTGCTTCTATGGCTGCTGCAGAGGGCCCGGTGACAACGGCAGCAGCTGCTTCAGCAGCTGCGCGGCTTTCCAGCAAACGACGTCGCTCGACATCAAGCTGGTATACCGGAGAGCGGTTGGGATCAGCCTCTACCTTGCGTGCATGACGGCTAACAAACAGGAGCACTGTGATGTAGGTAAACAGGAAGAAGGGAATTCGCAGCCAGGCACCGGAGAACAGCGGCAGTTCTGCAATTCGCTGGGCAACCCCGATGGTGAATGGGTTACTGACGGCTGCGGCAAAACCGAATGCCAGCGGCAGCAGGCTCATTCCCAGCCCCGTCAGGGAGTCCCATCCAAGTTTCAGTGACAACGGAACAATAAACACAATCAACGGAACCATAGCCTCGTAGATCCCGAGAACCGATGCAACTGCCATAAACGCAAAGATTATCATCGCCATAAGAAGATAGCGGCGATGATAAAAGCTGTGAACGAGCTGATTCAGTACCGCCTGCAGCACCCCGGAACCCTCCAGAATGGTGAATGCGCCGCCGACGAAAATTAAAAACACTATGATGGTGATGGCGATAATAGCCCCGGGGGTGAACAGCACCTCCACCGGAGCAGTGAACCAGCGCCATACGGGGGGCGCCGAACGCTCGGGGGTTGGCTCGTAGGATCCGGGGATAACCATTTCGCGCCCGTTTACCATTTCCCGCTCAAAGCTGCCGGGTGGAATAACCCGGGTGAGTATCCCCGAGAGTATCATGAGGCTCAGGAGGATGGAGAAGGCGAGGATGAATGCTCCGCGGCCGATACGCAGACTGGATTTTTGGGGTGTCATATAATCTCCTGTGAAGCGGTCTGTATCAGTTCTGAATAAAAGCTGATCATCTGCAGATAGTCTGTAATTGAAATTCGTTCATTACGTGCGTGGATCATTGATAGCTCATTCGGTCCCATCCGCAGCGGGAGGAAGCGGTATATCGCTGTGGTTACCTCCCGGTAGTGCTTGCTGTCGGTCGTGGAGGTTACCAGGTACGGGGCGATGAGGGCATCAGGAAAGACGGCGGCAATGCATTGCTGCAGTGCCCGGTAGACCGGGGTATCGGTCGGTGATTCCGGAACCGGTTCGTTTGCCCCTTCGGCATGCAAGGCCTGCACTTGTACGGCAGGATCGTTGATTATCCTGCGGATGCGGTCGATGGTTGGCGGGATCCGGTCTCCGGGCAGCAGCCGCAGATTGATGACAGCACGGGCGGTTGCGGGCAGCACGTTCGGGGCGCCCGAACCGGAAAGCATGGTCGGGGCCTGGGTTGTGCGTATCATGGCGTCCGTTTTCGGATCGGCGGCCAGAGCCTTCAGCAGCAGATGTCTGAACAGCCTTGGCCGGCGCAGCAGTGGACGCAGTATCGACGGAGCTGCGTCTGCCAGCACACAAAGAAATTCTGCCACACAGGGCAGCATACGTGCTGGGAAGGGGCGGTGCTGCAGCCTGGTGAGTGCCCGGGCCAGGCTGCCGACCGCTGTCTTCCGGCTGGGCATGGATGCATGCCCCTCGCTGCCGCTGCAGACCAGCTCGACATCCAGATATCCCTTTTCGGCGGTACCGATGAGCGCCACCGGCTGCTGTACCAGCTTTATGCTGTTGTGAACAACTGCCGTTCCTTCATCGATAAGGCAGGCATTGGTGACCCCGCGTCGAGCCAATTCGGATGCAATCCGGGCAGCCCCGCGAGTACCGGCGACCTCTTCGTCTCCACCGAAGCAGAGGTAGACATCACGCTGCGGCTTGAGCCCCGCAGCGAGAAGGCTTTCGACGGATTCCAGGATTGCCATGAGACTGGCTTTGTCGTCTATGGTACCTCGTCCCCAGATACACCCGTCGACTATCTCGCCGGAGAACGGCGGATACTGCCAGGTATCCGGATCCTCCGCCGGTACGACATCATAGTGAGCTGTCAGAATGAGCGGAGGCAGGACTGGGTTGCTGCCGGTCCAGGTGTACAGCAGGCCGGGATTTCCCGGTTTTTCGCATAGTAGTTCCTGGTGGACGCGCGGAAACGAAGCCTGCAGAAAGTCCTCAAAATGAGAAAAGGCCTTCGGAAACGGAGTTTCTCCCGGATCGGCTGTACTGACAGTCGCAAAGGTAACTGCACGGGACAGTCGTCCGGCAGCGCCGGATATTTCGTTGTTCACATCTTAGTTATATGCCGTTGGGTATGGCTATGCAAGTAGATACTCCTGACAGCTGCTTGCCCGAATAATCACAACCACATATGGTTTGTGGTAATACGAACAGATATGATAGACTTACGGTACATGAAGGTAATAGTACTCGGGGGCGGATCAGTCGGTTCCCAGATCGCCCGGCAGCTGATAGACGAGAATATTGATGTTGTGCTGATCGAGCAGGATCCGGAGACTGCTCGCGTTCTCACGAACCGCCTGGATTGCATCATTCTGAATCAGGCCGGCAACAGTCTCGATGTTCTGCGGCAGGCAGGCACTGCCGATGCGGATGTATTCGTTGCGGTGACCGGTTCGGATGAGGTGAACATGGTTGCCTGTGGACTGGTAGCGAGTGAGTTTGATGTCCCTCGCAAGATCGCCCGTATCCGTAACATAAGCTACTCATCCGCCAGCCTGTCCGCTAAAAAGTTTCTCGGGATAGATGCAATTGTTAATCCGGAGGTTGAATCCTCTCAGGAACTGATTCAGAGCATCGAACAAGGGGCTATGAGCGATGTGATTTTATTTGCTCATTCACAGCTTCAGATTCGCAATCTGCCGGTGCCGCACAGCTCGCGGGTAATTGGCAGACAGCTTATGGAGGCCTTTACTGATTTGCAGGTACCGTTTCTGATTGCCGCTATCCTGCGTGAGAATGACTACTTGATTCCGGACGGCAGGACGGTTATCCGGGAAGGGGACATCCTGTATATGGTGGGGACCCAAGCGGATCTGGATGAGGTATTCAGATCATTCGGCAAGCATCGTACCAGGCTTGATAAGGTCGTGGTTGTCGGCGGGGGTAAGGCCGGCGTCCTGCTGATTGAACATCTGCTGCAGCGAAACGAGTCCGGCACTCAGAAGTGGTCCTTTCTTCGTCGGCTGCGCGGATCATCGAACAGTAAAAGCGTGGTTATAGTCGAGAAGGATCTGAAGAAGTGCAAACAACTGTCGCAGCGTTTTCCAGAAGCACTTATTGTGCATGCCGATATCTCTGAGGAAGGGGTGTTTGCGGAGGAAAACCTTACCAATTCGGATCTGGTGCTTGCAGTCACGGATAATCAGGAGCTGAACATTGTAACTGCCTTGTATGCGCGTTCGCTCGGGATACCCAGGTCCGGGGTATTGGTGCATAATACAAATTATACCGCGGTTTGCTCCCGGCTGGCGATTGATGCAGTGACCAGTGTGAAACAGGCTGTTATCAATTCCGTGCTTCGGAATGTGAAACGCAGCGGAGCCCGGAGTGTGTACAGCTTGTTCGACGGCCGTCTGGAAGTGCTGGAGCTTACGGTTGGCGCGCAGGCTTCTGTTGCGGGAAGACCGCTGCATGCGGTGAGGTTTCCCAAGGATACCTTGATTCTGGCTGTGGGCCGAGGACAGGAGCACCGCATTCCCGACGGTAGTTATGTACTGAATCCCGGCGACACAGTGGTGATAATCGGAAGAACCGAGCATGCCGATATTATACAGGCAATGTGTACCGAGACTGTATGAACTATTCCCTGGCTACTCGAATTGTCGGATTACTCGCTTGTCTGATGGCCCTGCTTCTCGTTGTACCCGCATTAATAGCGGTCATCTACGATGAACAGCAGGATCTTGTTGCCTTTCTGCAGGTAGCGATTCCCTCCGGCGCAGGTGGTGCGATAGTTCTTTCGTTGAAGCGCGGCAGCCGGATGAGTCTTACCAGCCATGATGGTTTTCTTGTGGTGGCCCTGGCATGGGTAACCATGGCGCTTATCGGGGCCGTACCGTTTGTGCTGTCCGGTGCAATCCCGTCTTACACCGATGCCTTTTTTGAGACCATGTCCGGTTTTACCACTACCGGGGCTACCATCCTTACCGATATTGAGTCGATGTCCAGATCCATGCTGTTCTGGCGCTCACTTACTCACTGGCTCGGGGGCATGGGGATCATCGTTCTGACGGTAGCTATTTTCCCGCTGCTGGGGTTCAAGGGACTGCAGCTGATTCGTGCCGAGGCACCAGGTCCTTCGGTGGATAAATTGACATCGAAGATTGCTCACAGTGCCAAAATACTCTGGCTGCTGTATATCGGGCTGTCGCTGGCCGAGGTGCTGCTGCTGCTGATTGCCGGTATGGATCTGTTTGATTCCGTTACACATACCTTCGGCACAATGGCCACCGGTGGATTTTCGCCGCGTAATGCAAGCATTGCCGCGTATGATTCTGCTGCGATTGACGCTATCGTCACGGTTTTTATGCTGCTCGCAGGGGTGAATTTTGTCATGTACTACAGTCTTATTACCGGCCGGTTCCACAACCTCCTGCGGGACACCGAGTTAAAGGTATATTTTGGAATTTTCGCATCCGCAACACTGCTGACCACCCTGGTACTCATGCGTACGCAGTACCATACCTTTGTTGAAAGCCTTCGGTATGCTTCATTTCAGGTGGCTTCAATCCTTTCGACAACCGGCTATGCAACCGCCGACTATATGCTGTGGCCTACAGCGGCTATGGCGGTGCTGCTGCTGCTCATGTTCGTCGGTGGCTGTGCGGGGTCAACCGGGGGAGGTATCAAGGTTGTACGAATAACTGCTCTGTTCAAGCAGGGAATAAACGAGATGAAGCTTCTTCTTCATCCGCGAGGGGTCTTTACGCCTCAGCTGAACCATTCACCGCTGCGTAAAAGCATGGTGCTTGGCATCACCGGTTTTTTCTTTCTGTATCTGCTGCTGCTGCTTATTACCACCCTCGTTGTGGCCCTGAGCGGGGTTTCCCTTATGTCGTCGTTTTCGACGGCACTGGCCACACTGGGAAATATCGGACCGGGATTTGATGCCGTCGGTCCTGTGGAAAACTATGCAGCCTTTCCGGGCTGGCTGAAATGGTATCTGTCTTTTATTATGATGACCGGTCGCCTGGAGGTTTACACCATTCTGATTCTGTTTACTCCTCGCTACTGGAGCAAATAGCGGCGGCGCCGTATACTGCAGTATATGCTGGTTCCTTTCAGTTCAGACAATCAGATGACGGATATATGGTTTCTGTTCGGCTATTTTATCCTGATAGCTGCTGCTGGAACGCTGCTGCTCTCGTTACCGGCAGCCACGCGTTCCGGGGAATCTATCCCGCTGGTGGATGCGGTATTCACCTCGGTGAGTGCCGTATGCGTTACCGGGCTGATTACTATTCCCACCAGCCATTTCTCTTTCTTCGGTCAAACCACGATTATGCTTCTCATTCAGCTGGGAGGCCTTGGAATAATCAGTTTCTCGACCGTGCTCATTATCCTGCCGGGGCTGAAGATCTCTCTTACCCGATTGAAATTTGTGAACAACTATTATTTATCCGAGATTGAGCACAATCCGCGACGAATCGTACGGGCAATTATTCTGGGTACCCTTACCCTGCAGACAGTCGGGACAGCCCTGCTGTACTGGCGATTTTCTGCACATGGAATGCCCCACCCGTTTTTTAGTGCCCTGTTTCACACGGTGTCGGCATTCTGCAATGCCGGATTTTCGCTGTATGATGAAAGTCTGGCGGGTTTTTCTAACAGTCCCGAGGTTCTGCTTTTTGTGGCGGTGTTGTTTATTCTGGGCGGTATAAGCTTCATTGTAATCCATGAGACTGCTGGACGGCTGCATGCCGCCAGACGCCGCCGCTATGTTTTGTCGCTGCACAGTCAGCTGGTACTGGGTACGACCCTGATGCTGCTTGTTCTGGGCACCATATCTTTTCTGGTACTGGAGTGGAATTACAGTCTTTCCAGCCTGACGGTCGGCGACAAGCTTGCGAATGCCTTTTTTCAGGCAGCAACCCCGAGAACTGCCGGTTTCAACGTACTGCAGCAGAGTGATCTCCAGCCGCCTGCAATACTGGTAACTATGGTTCTGATGGTAATTGGAGGTGCGCCGGGTTCGATCGCAGGTGGAATAAAGGTTACTACCTTTGCTGTTATGCTGCTGGTGATCCTTCAGGGGTTTTCAAACCGGGGGAATCTTACTATTTTTCATCGAGAGGTCGACAGCTTTACCATAATGAAGGCCTTTTCCTTTGGAGTAAAAGCCATGGCGATCCTGTTCGGAGCGATATTCATGCTATCCATCAGTGAATCATCCGCACTCCGCGCCGGTGAGATATCCCTGCTGGAAGTCGCCTTCGAGGCTGTGTCTGCCTTTGCGACGGTGGGATTAAGCCTGGGAATTACCGAGGATTTGTCATCTTCAAGCAAGATCATCGTGATCTTTACAATGTTCGCCGGGCGGGTCGGTCTGGTTTCGCTGGCTATTCCATTTTTTTCGCAAAAGGCAAACGATTTGGTTCGGCTGCCTCACGGGGAGGTACTGCTCGGATGAGTAAACAATACGCAGTAATTGGTCTTGGAGCATTGGGGCGCCGGGTTGTAGATGAGCTTATGAGCGCAGGGGCCGAAGTGATAGTTATTGAGCGTGATCCGGCTTTGCTGGATTTATACCGCAACCGGGCAACCGTGAGTTACGGTATAGATGCAGTAAATGAAGAACTTATCCGGCAGAAGGTTCCCGGCGATGTTGACGCGGCTATTGTTGATCTGGGAGATAAGACCGAAGCCTCGATTCTGGCAACCAGTTACCTGAAGAAGATGGGAATCCGCAATATAGTGGTAAAGGCCGAACGTGAGAGTCTGGCCGAGGTGCTTGAACTGGTTGGGGCGACCCGGGTGGTTTTTCCCAGTCGCGATACCGCGAAAAGGCTTGCCGCACAGCTGCTGGCACCTTCGCTGCTGCAGTTTATAGCAATTGGCGGTGGTCTGGTTATCGCCCAGATGGTGGTTCCTGCACGGTTTGTCGGAGAGACACTGGCCGACTCTGATATCCGCCGCAAGTATGACGTGAACATCCTGGCGAGCAAAGCATCCGCTGATAAGGATTTTACGCTCATAAAACCTGATCACATCTTTCTGAAGGATGAGATCATTCTGGCGCTGCTTGAGGAAAGTCGCATGACGGAGTTCTCCGAGCAGCTGGATAAGGACAGCAGAAGGAGCAGCCTGAGCAGTCTGTTCCGGGTGTTCTTTCCCGAAGCGCATTAGTTCTGTCCGGAATACCCTGCTTGCCCTGTCCGGAATATGGCGATAGTATGGGTTGAATTAGGAGGCCGCCGGTGCCCAGCAGTACCGTTGAACAATATATAAAGACCATTTATCTGCTTTCCGAACGTAACCGGCGGAATCTGGTGCAGATGAAGGAGCTTGCAGCGGCAATGACCGTAACCCCTGGAACGGCAACCTCCATGGTGAAGCATCTCTCCGAGCGGCAGCTCATTCATTATCTGCCGCGAAAGGGTGTGGAGTTGACCCCAAAAGGCCGCAGTCTGGCGCTGACCATGGTCCGTCGGCACCGTCTGATCGAGACCTTTCTCGAGCAGGTGCTGGGGTACGACTGGGGAGAGGTACATGACGATGCCGAACGCCTGGAACATGCGGTCTCCGAACGTTTTGTTGAGCGAATAGATGTGTATCTCGGCCATCCGGATGTCGATCCTCATGGGGATCCCATTCCATCTCCGGAAGGAACCATAGAGCCGTGGGAAACCTATTCCCTGAATCGCTGTCTTCCGGGTCAGCGTGTTGAAATTCGTCGCGTCGGCAACACCGACAGCGAGTTTCTCTCCCTTATGAAGCAGTATCAGGTCGTACCCGGTGAGGTGTTTGTACTCACCGACTGTAATGCAGTCGCCGGCACCCTGAGTCTGCAGCATGAGCATGACCGGACGCTGTGCACTATCGGGCTGGATCTGAGCAGCAGAATCCAGGTGGCGGTACTGCCGGAGTAATCCGCAGCAGGCTGTCGGCCCAGCTCGGCGGCAGCAGACTGTGCAGCAGCTAAGCCGGCTTCAGCTGTACGGTTGTCGCCCCCCAGCCGCCCCGACCGCCCCAATTGATCGAGTAATCGACCACAAAATCCAGTCTGTCCAGGCTGCGGTGAACCATCTGCATCAGCACCCCTTTTCCCTTGCCGTGAATCACACGGACCTGCAGTATTCCCCGGGTCCGGCATTCCCGCAGGTACTCGGGAACAAGCTCCTTCACCTCCCCGGGTCGAAAAAGGTGAAGATCAAGCTCGCCGGTAATCGGTATACGGTAGGATGAATCCATTTCCCCAGGGTTCCTGCCTGGACTAATAGCCGGCCCGCTCGATATTACCGGTAATAAACTCTATTGATGTGTGCAGCTGTACCGTTTCATCGGCGGAGAGTTCGTAATGCAGGCGTCCGCTCTGTTCACCGCGGACAGCTATTCCCTCTCGGCCGATAAAATGCGGATAGCTGAAGACGGTTTCACGATACCCGTTAAAACCGGAGACCACTGCAGATACCGGCAGTATGCGCTGCTCGTTGCGCAGAATAGCCTGGGTAATAATGGCAACCGCCTGGGCTACGGCATAGTAGGTGGAGCCCTTTGCCTGGATTATGTTCTGAGCGGCCCCACGAACATAGCGGGTGGCCTCTTCCCGCAATGCTTCACCGTTGCAGGCCGCGGAGCATACCTTGCAGAAATCTGCCATTCGAACCCCGCCGAAGGTGATGTTGGACCATGCCGGAAAGGAGGTGTCGCCGTGTTCGCCAATAACATATCCATGTACATTCTGGGGGTTGATACTGCATCGGCGGCTGAGAAAGGTACGCAGCCGGGCTGAGTCTATAACGGTGCCGGAACCGATAACCTGTGCCGCCGGCAGGCCGCTTTCCTTATACGCGACATAGGTGAGCACATCCACCGGGTTGGTTACCACCAGCAGAACCCCGCTGAAGCCGCTCTCCATGAGCGAACTGACCATGGACTTCATTATACCCACGTTTCGATCCATGAGCTCAACCCTGGATTCCTGCGGCCGCTGTTTGGCCCCAGCGGTAATGATTGCAATCTCGGCATCTGCGCAGGCCTCATATCCCGCAGCATATATAGAAGCGGTATTGCCAAGCGGCATCCCGTGGGTAATGTCCAGAACCTCGGCCTCAGCCTTGGAGGCATTCAGGTCTACCAGGACCATTTCATTTACCAGTCCCCGGTTGGACAGATTGTATGCAATAGTGGCGCCCACTGATCCGGCCCCGATAATAGCTACCTTGTTTTTCATGGCTGTATTCCTCCCTTTTCAGTCGGTGTCCATAAAGTTGATGGAAAAAATCTCCTCAATCCGCTGAGCCGCTTCCTCTTCGTCTGGTCCCTCAACCGTCAGGGTAACGTGGTCGCCCTCCTGCGCTCCCAGTGCCAGAATCATTACGATTTCACGGCAGTCGGCATGCAGTCCGTTTTTCGACAGGGTAATCTGCGCCTCGTGGTTCATCGCCGTCTTGTACAGCAGCCCGGCAGGACGCACATGTATTCCCTTGGGATTCGTAACGGTTAACTCTTTGGTAATCATTTTTTACTTCCCTCAGGAGATGATAGTTTCGAGATACTCAATTTCACGACGGATATCCTCTACATCTTTCTGCTGAACCTCTATGGTGTGGTTGTGATGCTGCTCTGCCTGCAGTGCCAGCACAGCCAGCTGCGAGAAGCCCATGTTGCGGGCGAAACCCTTCAGCTTGTGTGCCGCGCGCTTGATCTGTACAGGATTCCGGTTTTGTACTGATTCCTGCAGAGTGCGGAGATAGG
>CAZANF010000094.1:0-5239 GCA_964486425.1 uncultured Spirochaeta sp.
ATGTATTTCAGCGACCGGATGATCGGCTGTTTTTTCGAGCTTACCTGCCCCTACGTGCGGCAGATGGAGACCATCGCCTATTTCCGCCTTGACCGATCGGCGCATTCGCGCCACGCGATAGAACCGATCCGCCGCACCACCCAGGTGTGGCTGGATGCCTATGCAATCGATGGAAAGCGATTTCTCCAGCCGGTTAAGACATGGGACGACCAGGCAGGCGACCATTCACCATTGTATCAGTGGTGGACAGGGAATACCCCGCACGGACACAACAGCGCCGTTGAGGTACATGACAGCTCTGCCGAATCAATGGTTCGACAGTCCGAGGGATGGAATAAAATGCCTTCTACCTCAACCCGTCAGATTGATATGTGGGATACCGTTCTGATGCGGTTTGCAGACCTCGAAAGCATTAAAGGCAGACGTGCAGAGATAATGGCCGAAAAAGAGCGACTTCGAACTATCGCCGAGCGAATGCTGCTGAGCACCGATACCAGGATACTGAACCTGATACGGCGGTTCATCGAACCGCAGCATATTATAGCCGTATGGAAGCGTATGGTCGGTACTGGTCAGATCGGCGGAAAGGCGGTCGGCATGCTGCTGGCGGAGGCGATAATCCGTAATACACAGCCGGAGATACATGCTCAGCTGGAGGCGCACGATACCTTCTATATTGGTTCCGATGTTTTTTACACCTATCTGGTAGAAAACAACTGCTGGTGGGAGCGACGACAGCTGCATGCCGAACCGGAAGACAGCCATACCGGGAATCTGGTAGCTCACCGTATGCGGAATGGAAACTTCCCGTCACGAACCCTGCAGGCCTTCCGGGATGTCCTGGAGTATTTCGGCAACGCCCCGATCATTGTGCGCAGCAGCAGCCTCCTTGAGGACAACTTCGGCAATGCCTTTGCGGGAAAATATGAATCCTTCTTCCTTGCAAATCAGGGCTCCGCCGGAGATAGACTCGGCAAGTTTGTGGATGCGGTGCGCAAAATCTATGCCGGTACCGTACATACCGATGCCCTGGCATACCGCCGTGAACGCGGGGTAATCGACAAGGATGAACAGATGGCGCTGCTGGTGCAGCGGGTCTC
The DNA here is from genome assembly GCA_964486425.1 of uncultured Spirochaeta sp. Taxonomy (GTDB): domain Bacteria; phylum Spirochaetota; class Spirochaetia; order DSM-27196; family DSM-8902; genus Spirochaeta_B. The sequence continues at coordinate 1,101 of CAZANF010000094.1, forward strand.
GGGGCGCCGTCGCGGCAGCTATTTCTTTCCGGATATATCCGGTGTCGGATTATCCTATAACCCGTATGTCTGGCTGCCGAACATGGACCCTCATGCGGGGATGAGCAGGCTGGTCATCGGGCTTGGAACACGGGCTGTGGACCGCACCCAGGAGGACTCGGCCAGGATTGTCGCGCATGGTCTGCCCGACAGACGCCCAGACGAGAGCCGACAGCAGCATCTGGATGCAATTGATCTGCAGAAGGGAGAACTCTGCGAGGTTCCCCTGCGCGACCCGGATATCCTGAAAATACCGGAGATACTGGTTGAACACGACTGGCGAAGGGAGCGGGCAGCCCGCGAAATGGGGTTGAAAAGCGCCGCGAGAATCGGTGTCGAGCAGGCATTAGGCGAAACCGATATTGCCCGTCTGCTGGAACTGATCGGCCGGAGTCTGGAGGATGAATACAGCACGCCGGTGGAGTTTGAGTACACCGCCCAGTGGGACCGGGACAACGAAAGATGGCAGATTAACATCGTACAGTGCAGGCCGTTCCAGATTACAACCGGGCACAGTACCGGGGTGCCTGACGGGCTGCTGGAATCAATCCCGGAACCACAGCAGTTAATCCGCTGCCCGGGTCCGATTATCGGCCACGGGCGCTACCAGCGTCTGGATGCTATTGTCTGGATTGATCCGCACAGCTACAGCGCGCTGGAGGACTCGAAGCGATATGCAGAGGCTGATCGGCTGGAAGAATGCATTCAGCAGTTTCGCTCGCAGGGGAAGCAGATCTTCCTCTTCGGCCCCGGTCGGTGGGGTACCAGTACACCCTCGATGGGGGTACCGGCCCGGTTCGGGCAGATACGCGGGATTAGCATACTGGGTGAACTGGACTGGATGCATGCAGCTCTCTCCCCGGACCTCTCGCTGGGAACCCATTTTTTCCACGATCTGGTTGAAGAGGATGTATTGTATATTGCGCTGCGGCGCGATAACAGCCGTATTCGCTGGGATGTACTGAACTCGGCTATGGAATCATTGAAAGATACGGAGCACGCAGGGAGTGTGCGATGGTACACCCCGCCGGACGGCGAGGTGTTATGGCTGGCTGCAGACCCGGCCCGCCATGATTTCATGGTGTACCGGGTGCTGCAGGATGCCAGGGAAAAAGATTATACCAGGCCCTGATCCAGCATTGCATCGGCAACCTTCAGGAAGCCGGCGATATTCGCCCCGGCCACATAGTTACCCTTGGTTGCATAGCGCTCCGCCGCATCAGCTGCAGCAGCATGGATGTCGGACATGATACCGCGCAGCTTGGTGTCGACCTCTTCGCGACTCCATGCCAGGCGAATAGCATTCTGACTCATCTCCAGCGCACTGGTCGCCACCCCGCCGGCATTGGCTGCCTTGCCGGGTCCGTACAGTACACCGGCGTCCAGGAAGATCTTGATACCATCGGCATTCGTCGGCATATTCGCACCTTCGCTTACCACCTTACAGCCGTTCTTTACCAGTGTCTTGGCATCATTTCCATCAATTTCATTCTGTGTCGCGCTCGGGAACGCGGCGTCGCACGGGATCGACCACGGGCGCTGTCCCTCCATGAACTCAACCCCGAACTCATCTGCATATTCCTTGATTCGTCCGCGGCGTACGTTCTTGAGTTCCATGACAAACTGCAGCTTTTCTGCAGAAATGCCATGCGGGTCATGAATGGAACCGGATGAATCCGACAGGCTGACAACCTTGGCCCCCAGCTCATTCAGTTTTTCAACCGTATACTGGGCAACATTACCGCTGCCCGATACCACGCAGGTCTTGCCCTCGAAGTCTTCTCCCTTCGTTGCCAGCATTTCCTTTGCGAAGTAGACAGCACCATAGCCGGTTGCCTCGGGACGGATCTTGCTCCCCCCCCAGTTCAAGGCCTTTCCGGTAAGAACCCCGGTGAACTCGTTGGCCAGACGCTTGTACTGTCCGTACATATACCCGATTTCACGCCCGCCTACCCCGATATCGCCGGCAGGGATATCGGTGTCGGCACCGATGTGGCGCGAGAGTTCGGTCATAAACGACTGACAGAATCGCATTACCTCATTATCCGACTTGCCCTTGGGATCAAAATCGGATCCCCCCTTGCCGCCGCCGATTGCCAGAGTGGTCAGGGAGTTCTTGAAGATCTGTTCAAACCCGAGAAATTTCAGGATACTCAGATTAACCGATGGATGGAAGCGCAGACCACCCTTGTACGGTCCCAGTGCACTGTTGAACTGCACGCGAAAACCCCGGTTTACCTGAAAGTCGCCGTTGTCATCCATCCAGGGGACACGGAACATTACTACCCTCTCGGGCTCTACAATCCGCTCTACAACACGGTATTTCTGAAATTCCGGGCGCTGTTTAATCGCCGGTTCCAGGCTGTGCAGAACCTCTTCCACTGCTTGCATGAATTCCGGTTCGCCGGGATTGCGACGACGGACCTGCTCCAGTACGTTGTTAATATAAGACATAGTTTCTCCTCACCATTAGTATGGTTTGCCTTCCAGCAAACCACGCCAGCCGGGTTAAAGCAAGGGAAATGCCGGGAGAAGAAACATGCCTACCAAAATGTAGCATACAGTACTGTGTGTTACTGCCCGGACTGTACCCGCCATAGCTCGGCATAGGTCCCCCCGGCCTGCACCAGCTCATCATGGGTACCCTGCGCGGTAAGGCGCCCGTTATCAAGCACCAGTATCTGATCCGCCTTGCGGATGGTAGAAAGACGATGGGCAATCAGAATAGTCGTTCTGCCGGGTGCAATATGCTCGAGCGAACGCTGGATTGCCGCCTCAGTCTCATTATCCACACTGCTGGTGGCCTCATCCAGGATAAGAATCTCCGGATCCTTCAGCAAAGCTCTTGCGATACTGACCCGCTGCCTCTGTCCTCCGGAAAGCTTCTGCCCCCGCTCACCTACAATGGTGTCATATCCCTGCGGAAGGCGGGAGATAAACCCGTCGGCCTCGGCCAGCCGGGCAGCTCGGACGACCCGCTCACGAAGTTCAGGGGTGGGATTCTCCAGGACCCCGGGGTCGGTAACACCCTCGGCCAGTACACCGTAGGCTATGTTGGCGAACACGCTGCCGTGGAACAGGAATACGTCCTGGCTGACAAACCCGACGCTGCGGTACAGATCTGCAAAGCGGATATCCCGGATGTCATGGCCGTCGAGCCGGACTACCCCGGTTTGGACATCATACAGACGCAGCAGCAGTTTAATGAGCGTAGTTTTTCCGGATCCGGTAACCCCGACCACGGCTGTAGTCTTTCCGGCGGGTATGGCAAGGCTGAGATCCTGCAGTACCGGCAGGCCGGTCCGGTACGAAAAGTTCACCCCCTCCAGTAAAAACTCACCCTGCACCCTCTCCAGGGATGTCGGTCCGTCCGGAAGATGCTCCTCGGTGTCCAGCAAGCCGAATACCCGTGCCGAGGATGCCATCGCACGCTGATACTGGTCGAAGGTCTGTCCCAGCCGGGTAAGCGGCCACAGCAGCCGCTGGGTCATAAAGATAAGCACGCTGTACAGACCAACATTCAGGGTCCCGTCCAGCGCTGCCTGCCCTCCGAAAATCATAATCCCGACAAACCCCAGCACGATGATCATGCGGATAAGCGGCACGAATCCGGAGCTGACGCGGATTGCACTGCGGTTGGCAGCGCGGTAGCGATCACTGTCACCGGAAAGCTGAGCGGTTTCAAAGTTTTCCGTACCGAAGGTCTTGATGGTCGCAATACCGGAGAGGTTGTTGCTCAGCCTGCGACTGATCTCACCGACGGCGGCACGAACCCGCTGATACAGGGGCTCAAGCAGGCGCTGGTAATAGAGTGATCCGAAAATAATAACCGGCATCGGCAGCAATGCCATCCATGCAATCTGAGGCGCCGAAACCACGAAGAAGGCGCCGATCGCCAGCACGGTGGTACTCACCTGGATAATATCGTTGGCGCCGACATCCAGAAACCGCTCCAGCTGATTCACATCATCGTTCAACACCGCCATAAGCTGCCCGGAACTGCGCTCCTCAAAGAAGGAAAGCTCCTGAGCCTGTACATGGCTGTAGGAGCGTACCCGAAGATCATGCTGCACATCCTGAGCCAGACCGCGCCACCACAG
>CAZANF010000094.1:5339-10001 GCA_964486425.1 uncultured Spirochaeta sp.
AGGAGCGTACCCGAAGATCATGCTGCACATCCTGAGCCAGACCGCGCCACCACAGGTTATAGAGGTACTCGAACACCGATTCCATACACCAGACAAACAGCGAGAGCCCGGCAAGCAGATACAGCTGCTGGTATACATCGACATCAATAATTTTGCCGAGAAACGAGGTCTCGCGCTGAACCACGATATCAACAGCTGCTCCGATCAGCAGCGGGGGTGCAAGGTCGAAGAGTTTATTCAAGATGGAAAATAGTGCGGCGGTGATTACACGCAGGCGGTATCTTCCCAGATACTGCAGCAGCCGCCGCAGCGGCCGATTATGTTGTTCGCTCATTGCAGTACTATATGAGATCTTGTTATGTGCTTCAACTCCGGATATAGTACCCGCTATGGAATGGAAAGCAAGTCACATACTGGTGAAGGATAAAGGGCTGGCTGAGCGTTTGCTCAAGGAAATCAAGGGCGGCGCCCGCTTCGACGCCGTTGCCAGAGAGCATTCGACCTGCCCGAGCAAGGGCAAGGGTGGTGATCTGGGCTGGTTCGGACCCGGTCAGATGGTAAAGGAGTTTGAGGCCGCGACCGCCCGCATGGGTGTCGGCTCACTGAGCGGCGTGGTTCGCACGCAGTTCGGCTATCACATCATCAAAAAGACCGGCCAGCGATAGGGGCCGGGAAAGCCGGAGCGGCCACAGTTGTGATCAAGATAGCCGGCGGTGGTCGGCGGCCGTCGAAGGCGACGGGTCAGCAGCCGGCGGTGGCCGAGGTGGTGGCGGCCGGAGCAGCCGGCGAACCACCTCCACGCCGCGTCTGTCATCGTCCCCCGCGCCGCGCCCGTCGTTATTTCAGACGCCGCCGTTACTTCAAGGACCCCGTTATTTCAAGCGCCGTCGTTCGCGCACGGACCAGGTAACCGTGCGATGGGCTGCGGTAAATAACGTAAGCCCGGCGAACACACCAAGGATTACAACCGCATACTGCGGCAGAACAAGTGCGGCAGTGAAAAAGAGAATGGTTTCCGCCCCTTCAATAATTCCGCGCGGCATATTGACAGAGGTATGCTCATCCCCGCCGGATAGCGATCTGCTTTTTTCCATGAGGGCGGAGATATACATCCAGGATGCGGCATTGATGTAGCATGCCGCAAGCAGCGACCCGGCTGCAATCCACGGAGCAATGAGTGGTGTCTGCCCGACCGGGAATACACCGGAGGTTCCCGCGGGAATAGCAAGGGGAAGAGAGGCATATACGGTGAAGTCGGCCATAATGTCCAGACAGCCGCCAATGTCCGAAACCGCACCAGTTTGACGGGCAAGCGGACCGTCCAGTCCGTCCAGAAGACGATTCACAAGCCAGGCAATCACAGCCCACGTCCAGTTCCCGGCGGCAGCAAGGAATGCCGCAGCAACACCGGCGCACAGGCTGGCAGCGGTTACCGCGGCAGGGGATACGGAGGCCGCAGTCAGAACCCGCACACACGGCCACAACAGTACGTCCTTCATCCTGCGCAATTGAGCATCAAACATCAGATACCTCCAGAATACCTCAGCAAAATCCATCAAACAGACACGCTATTCCCGTGCAAGGTAATCCTCCTGAACAAAGCTGTCAAGCCAACTTGACATGCTGCGCTGAAAGCATAATATTCCTGATAGTGGAGGATTCCATGAGCAAACGAAAATCCGGATTCAGCCATGATATTATCGTGATCGGCGGCGGCGCAGCAGGTCTCAGCACGGCCTCGGGATGTGCGCAGCTGGGAATGAAGACGGCGCTGATTGAACGCAGCAGCATGGGCGGTGACTGCTTGTACTACGGCTGCATACCCAGCAAGACCCTGCTGCGCAGTACCGCGGTACTGCAGGCGGCACGCGAGGCCGAACGATTCGGCGTAGCCGAAGGCATACAGGTGGATCTCGATAGCATAAAGATGCCGACGCTGAATGCACGCATACAAGGGGTAATCAGCAGGATAGAACCCCATGATTCGCCTGAACGCTTCCGGTCGCTGGGTGTCGATGTCTATAACGCCTCGGCCCGTTTCCTCGATCCTCATCAGATAGAGCTCGACGACGGAACCCGCCTGTCGGCACTGCGTATGGTGCTTGCCACCGGCAGCAAGCCTGCAGTGCCTCCTGTTCCGGGATTGTCGGGGTCCGGATTTCTGACCAACCTTGACGTCTTCTCGCGAGACAAGCTCCCGTCGCGGCTGATTACACTCGGCGGCGGGCCAATCGGTGTAGAGCTGAGCCAGGCATTCGCCCGTCTCGGGGTGCAGGTAACTATTGTCGAGGCTATGCCGGAGATTCTTCCCCGCGAGGATGCGGATATGGCCGGGATCATCCGTGCGCGGCTTGAGCGCGAGGGGGTCCGGGTGCTGACCGGGTCTTCCGCCGCTGAGATAACACGTGCGCAAGCGGGGGTAACCATGCAGCTGCAGAATGGCACGCAGCTGGAAGCAGACGAGATTCTGGTAGCCACAGGCAGGTCCGCGGACAACGAGAGCCTGGATTACCAGAAGGCCGGTATTCGTACAGATAAGGGGTATTTTATAGTTGATGACAAACTCAGAACCTCCTGTCGTCATATCATGGCAGTCGGTGACTGCAACGGCCGCATGCAGTTCACCCATACCGCTTCCGCGGAAGCCTCGCTGGCGGTTCGCCGGATGGGGCTGCGGCTGCCGGGTAAAATGAGCTGGAAAACGATACCGTGGTGCACATATACCGAGCCGGAGCTTGCCTCAGCAGGGTACAACGAGAATCGCGCCGCGGCTGACGGCCTGAGGTTTGACACTGTCGAGGTAGATCTCGCCGGCAACGATCGAGCCCTGGCAGAGGGAGAACCCGAGGGAAAGCTGAAAATGCTGTTTGATGCAAAGAAACGTGTTATCGGGGTGCAGATTATCGCACCGCATGCCGGGGAGCTGCTGCTGCCGGGGATTATGGCGGTACAGCACCGCTGGAAACTGTCGCAGTTTCTCTCTCCGGTATTCCCCTACCCGACCATCAGCGAGGCCTATAAAACCGCCGCAGGCAAGGTCTATTCGCCGAAGCTGTTTAATCCGCGGGTGCGTGCGTTGCTGCGGCTGCTGTTCGGCTACCGGGGCGGCACCGGGGCTAAACGGGGCAGCGCATGAATATATCCGAACTGAAACAAATACTGCTTCGCAACCGTCGGCTTTTACTGGTTTTCGCCGGAGCAGCGGTTCTGCTGATCGTCGGCGCTCTGATCGACCTGCCGGGAAGGCTCCACTTGGTCCTGAACTGGGTGGATGGATTAGGTCCAGTCGGCCCCGCGGCCTATGTGCTGCTGTATGTTGCGGTAACCATACTGCTGATACCCGGCTCGATACTCACCCTGGGTGCAGGGGCCGTATTCGGGGTCGTGTGGGGAACAATCTATACATCCATAGGCTCCACCCTGGGCGCCACCGCGGCATTCCTGCTGGGCAGATATCTGCTGCGCGACTGGGTGGCGGGAAAAGCCGCTGAATATCCGCGCTTTGGTGCAATTGATGATGCCATCGGCCGCAAGGGTGCAAAAATCATCTTTCTTCTGAGACTGTCGCCGCTGGTACCGTTTAATCTGTCCAACTATCTGTATGCGCTGAGCAAGGTCCCCGTGCGGTCATACATGCTCGCATCATGGGCGGGGATGCTGCCGGGAACCCTGTTGTATGTGTATATCGGATCATTAATCGAGAGCATTGCAGTATTGGGAACTGCAGAACGAGCACGCACCGCAGGAGAATGGATACTGTATGCCGTGGGTCTGTGCGCAACAGTGGGGGTAACCGTATATGTCACGCGACTGGCAAACCGGGCGATTCGGGAATCGGTCGTAGCCAAGAATTAATCCCGGTAATAGCGCCGGACAAACCGCCGGTCTATCCAGTCCTTCAGCCGGAAGGCGGGCCTGCCGGTTACAGTCCAGCAGCCGCGGTACAGCATTCCGCGTCCGCAGCCCAGGTTCACTCCGGACAGGTACCGGCCTACGCCGGTGAACGGGGTCAATGTGGGTGCGCGTGCAGGCCCGGGCTCTGCCGACGAGCCCCCCGGCCCCACCGACGCAGTTGCCAGCAGATTCTCCATCAGCACCTCCTGCTGCCGCACCGCATACACCCCGACCCGGTCCAGGGGCCTGCCGGACTCCGGATGCGCGAACCAGGCGCAGTCACCGACAGCAAAGATATCGGTAAAACCCTGCACCCGCAGGTATTCATCAACCATAAACGAACCGTCAGGCGCAGCAGGCAATCCAAAGGCCTCCGATATCTGCGGCGGCCGTACCCCTCCGGCCGCAAAAATAATATCCGCATCCAGCTGATGTATGTCGGCCCGCACCCCGAACCGGATATCCACCCCCTGCGCGCGCAGACGCCGCACGATATACCGAAACCGCCTGCCGGACACCCCTGCCAGCCGGTTCGCATCCGCGGAATACAGTACAACCCCGCCCTCGGCCCGCAGCTGCTGCAGCAGACAGGCCGCATTTCCGGCCAGCTCCACCCCCGACGGGCCTCCACCCACTACCGCAATCCGGGTCCTCAGCCCTGCCGCCGCCCGCGACTCGATCTCCCGGCGCGCACGGAAAAGTTCGGATATCGGCTTGGCGGAAAATACCCCGGGGGCTGGAACCGTCTCGCTCTCGCTGCCGATATTC
>CAZANF010000095.1:0-9997 GCA_964486425.1 uncultured Spirochaeta sp.
GGATGGGCAGCGGACTACATGAATCCGGAGCTTGAAATCGCGGAGACAGAGGCGGCGCTGCAGGGTGCATCCGATATTATTGCCGAATGGATTAACGAGGACACTGAGGTCCGCGGCTCACTGCGTTCATTGTTCAATGAACAGGCGCAACTGCAGTCTCCCCCCGCCAAGGGCCAGGATGCAGAAAAGCTGAAGAAAGACTCCAAGTTTGCCGACTGGCTGCACTGGAATGAACCGGCAAAAAAGGCCCCGTCGCATCGAATTCTGGCCTTGCTGCGCGGTAGAGCTGAGGGGGTTCTCTCCATACATGCAGCACCGGATGAAGGCCTCGCCATGCAGCGAATAGAGCAAAAGGTGCTGCGCGGCAAGGCTGCGGACAGTCGCCTGGTTGCCTCGGCAGCCAGGGATGCATACACACGTCTGCTCAAGTCAAGCCTGGAGAATGAACTGCTCACCAAACTCAAACAGCGTGCCGATGCAGCTGCTGTCGATGTTTTTACCGATAACCTGTGTGAGCTGCTTATGTCTCCACCATTTGGGCGCAAGCCCGTTCTGGCTTTGGACCCGGGGCTTCGTACCGGCTGCAAGCTCGTCTGCCTGGACAATCAAGGTGCACTGACGTTTTCCACCACTATCTACCCCCTGCCGCCCAAAAACCAGCACGATGAGAGTACCAGGGTACTGCGTGAGCTCACAAAGCGTTTCGAAATCGCGGCGATAGCGGTCGGCAACGGGACCGGCGGCCGTGAAGCGGCCGACTTCGTGCGATCAGTAGGGCTGCAATCCCCGCAAGGCAGAATGCTGCCGGTTGAAATGGTAAACGAAAGCGGAGCTTCTATCTATTCAGCCTCCCAAACCGCACGTGATGAGTTCCCGGATCAGGATGTTACAGTACGAGGGGCCGTTTCTATTGGGCGCCGCTTGCAGGATCCTATGTCGGAACTCATAAAGATTGACCCCAAGTCTATCGGAGTCGGACAGTATCAGCACGATGTTGATCAGAAACTCCTGCGTACGGGACTGGATGATGTGGTAACCGGATGCGTGAATGCGGTAGGCGTAGAACTGAATATGGCCGGTCGCGAACTGCTGCGGGCGGTCTCCGGGATTTCGGACAAGCTTGCACAGAATATTATCCGGTACCGACAGGAACACGGTCCGATCTCCTCCCGTTCAGAACTGAAAAAGATCGCAGGATTGGGTCCGAAGGCCTTTGAACAATGTGCCGGATTCCTGCGCATCAGCGGGGCCGGAAACCCGCTGGATGCATCTGCGGTTCATCCCGAAAGCTATGGAGTAGTCAAGCAGATGGCCGGCGATCTGAACTGCAAGATATCCGACCTGATGCAGAAACCCGAACTGCGCCGCAGCATCAATCTGGAGCAATATGTTTCCACCGATACCGGCCTGCCTACGCTCAGGGATATTATGGCGGAACTGGAAAAACCGGGACGGGATCCGCGACAGGGATTTGCCGAGTTTCGCTTTGCAGACGGAGTAAACGAGATCAAGGATCTTCGGGAGAAGATGCTGCTGCCGGGGGTCGTAACCAATGTGACCGCTTTCGGAGCCTTCATCGATATCGGTGTTCACCAGGATGGATTGGTCCACATCAGCCGTCTGGCCGATGATTTCGTACGGGATCCGCATGCAATTGTGAAGGTTGGTCAAAAGGTACAGGTTACCGTGCTTGAGGTGGATGTGCCCCGCAAACGCATCAGTTTGTCGATGCGACCCTCAGATCGTTAATCCAGGTCCGACTTGGGGTGATCCGCATACCGCTGCTGAGTACAAGAACCTCCGGTATACCGGGAATAAGATGGGTGGAAACCGCGATTTCTTCGGACAGATAGTACATATGCTCCAAACCGCCGCCATACCAGTAAAAACTATGCTGCAGGCGGCCGGTATCGGCAAACAGCCCTTCGTCCACATACCCGCTGAGTGAACTCCAGCTCTGTCTGACAAACCAGGCAGGACCAAAGCTGATGCCGAAGGCATGGCGATCACGCTGGGCATACCCGCGTGCTCCTATATGGAAAAAACCGGCGGTTTTTCGAATACAGTCCTGGAATAACGCAACGGCCGCCTGGATTCCGACATAGTTATCATCCATATAGTCATCTGCCTGATAACCGTCATAACGATACAGCGGCACATCTATCGTCAGCTGAATTCCGGATACAACAACCATTCTGCCGCCTCCATCAATGCGGTACGGATACAATTGAGCATTGGCCTGTTGTTTCAAGTGATAGCTAAGCCCCATTATATTTACACCAATGCTAAACTGTGCCTGCACTGCAAGGGGAAAAATGAGAAATGTACAGAAAAGTATGAAAGATCTCACGAGAACTCCTGCAGCCTACGGATTGATGATTTTTTGATCACTGTGTACCTTAAGTGCATACAATTTATATATATGTATTGCTGCAGTCCGTCCGACAGCATAACTGGGAACAGCCAGCAGCAGCCCGAGAAAGCCGGCCAGACTGCCCGCCGTCAGCAATACAAATATAACCGTTAATGGATGTATATTCAGCTTTCGCCCCATAACCAGGGGTGAGATAAGCTGACTCTCTACCTGCTGTACTATAACTACCAATAATATCACCTGCAGCATGGTAAATGGAGATGCCAGCAGTCCTACGAACATTCCCGGAACCGTACCGATAATTGGCCCGATATAGGGTATGAGATTGGTTACCAGTGCAACAAGTGCCATGAGTAATGCATATTCGAGACCGATAATCCTGTATCCGATATATATAAAGGTACCGACAAACAGACTGACAATTATCTGTCCCTGCACAAAGGCAGCCAGAGTCTCGCTCATGCGGGAAAGAATCTCTCTTCCCTCCGGCCGGTACTCTGAGGGAAAGAAGCGGACAATAGCCTCGGGAAGCTGATGACCATCCTTCAGCATAAAAAAGAGAATAAAAGGAACAACAGTCAGGACTATAGTTATGCCGGTAAGAAAACCGATAAAGGCATTCAGGTTGCGGTCGATTTCACTGTAGATTTCAGAAAGCATATCTCCAACCCGCTGCCCGATATTCAACTCCAAATCCTGCTGGTCCGGGATAAATCGCTGCAGGAATGAATTCTCCTGCAGGGAATTCAGAAAGGTTCGGGCTTCTTCAACCAGATCCGGGGTATTCTCCACCAGGCGCTCCACCTGTCTTGCTGCTGTTGGAGCAATAATCAGAATAATCATGGTAAAAAGCAGCAGAAAAACCAGGTACAAGATGATAATGGCGGCCACTCTCGGCAGCCGCAGTTGTTCAAGCAGGCGAACCACCGGAACAAACAGATAATATAATGCCCCTGCTACCAGAATCGGCAGGAACAAGGTGGTTACCAGCGCGACAATCGGCCGAAATACAAACTGTATTTGCGAGCCGACGAATATAATAGAAAATACCAGAAGTACCTTCAAACCGAAGCGAACAAATGTACTGTCGATCAGACGCGGTTTGCGGGATGGATTCATTATGACTTAACTTTGGTTTGCCGGAGACTGTTTGTCAATAGCCCTGTGGTGATTGGGCAATTCTGCAAAACCCTTCCGCAGGCGAGCTGCAAGCTCCTCCAGCTGTAATCCCAACGGCTGATTTGAACGAACCGGCGGGACTGTTTCTCTTGTCCATTGTATCAACTGACTGCGTATGCCGGTGATCTCGGCTGCCAATGCGCTGGTAGTTATTCCCAGGGCCTTTAATGCAAATTGCGGTTGATCATGACAGGCTCCGTTAGTACTTTATGAATATCATAATCAAAAAATGCAGTCATTGGAGGCACAATGGAAGTTATTAAGTTCGGTTCGGAAGACATCGGCAATGTAATGGCGAAATCCAGCGATAAAGAGATTGATGATTTAGCGTTCGGCGCGATCAAACTTGATAAAAATGGACGGATCCTCACGTACAACCAGGCGGAAGGCGCTATCACCGGACGAAATCCGAATGAGGTAATCGGTAAGAACTTCTTTACCGAGGTTGCTCCCTGTACCAATCAGCCTGATTTTTACGGAAAATTCAAGGAAGGCGTTGCCAATGATAATCTGAACACGATGTTTGAGTATGTCTTTGATTATCAGATGACCCCGACAAAGGTGAAGGTGCATATGATCAAGGCACAGATGGGTGACGGGTATTATATCTTTGTAAAACGAATTTGACCCATGCAGCTCTCTCGTACAAACTGTCTGCGTTTCACCACAGATTTTATCATTACCCATCTAAAGGGTATGCGAGGGGGCTGGACCCCACCCTTAGAAGATACTGAATCCCGCAGCAGCACCCCCCTGACCGGGGATCCATGGTATATGGATTCACTGGAACTGGTAACCCTTGCAGGAATGCTGACCGAGACATTCCAGGTCCATGAAACCGGTATCGAGGATCTCTTTCTTGCAAGACCAAGCATATCCGAATGGGCACAGATTATCGAAACCTCGCTGCAGAACTACTCCTCCAAAATGGTGTTCTACACCTCCGGTAGTACCGGGCGCCCCAAGCCGGTAGAGCATCTCACCAGCTTACTGGATGAGGAAATTCAGGAACTTGCCCGGGAAATCCATCTGCCTGTGAGACGGGTAATCTCTTTCGTGCCTTCAAACCATATATACGGCTTTCTGTTCTCGCTGCTTCTGCCGCAGTATATATCATCCCTGCAGAGTGAGAAGGTGCCGGTTGAACACAAAGCGGGCGGAAGCAGCAGACCGGTGTGCGGCCCCGGAGACATGATTCTTGCTGTCCCTGCCTTGCTGCGGGTGTGGCGTACATCCGGCGTCAGCTTTCCGCCCGGGACAACCGTGATATCATCTACAGCGCCGCTCCCGAAGGAAGATGCGATTTGGCTGCTGCAGCAAAATGTACATCTGCTTGAGGTATTCGGATCATCCGAGACCGCGGGAATCGGTGTACGTCATAATACTGCCGATGGATTCCGTTTGCTGCCGTACTGGGAGCGTCAAACGAAGGGATCCGGCAAAACCGAACGGGATTTTCTGATTCGGGACGGGCTTGCAGCCCCGGTCGCATTGCCGGATAACCTGACATGGATGGATGAGCGGAGATTCGATTTTGTCAAACGACATGATAATGCCGTACAGGTGAACGGAATCAATGTGTATCCGGCACGGATTGCAGAACGCCTCACGGCACTGCCGCAGGTTTCGCAGTCGATGGTCAGGTCATATGAAGGGCCTTCCGGCACACGACTCAAGGCATATATTGTTCCCTCATCGCAATATTCCGGGAAACATTTGCAGCTGGAACAGGAACTGCGGGGCTGGTCCTCGCAGCATCTTTCCAGCCCGGAGCGGCCTGCCGTCTATCATTTCGGGGACAAGCTTCCAGCTACCGTAATGGGTAAACCAGCAGATTTTTAAGACTTGACATATATGCAACATAGATATAAAAAGTAGATCTATGCAAAAAGCCATTGTACTTTAGGTGCTCCTGTTCCGGTCAATGCGGTTTTAATCCGCCGGCCGCGCAGCTTGCCCTCGCACACAGATTCATTTTGACTGAATCATTAAGCTCATGAACAGGTGCGCCCTGCCTACGCGAGAGATCATAACAGATTTCGAGGTGAAGGCATGTCACGCCAAACAACATTTATACAAAACTCTTCTGAAACATTTATCTGCATCCATTGCGGAAACAGTGTTGCGCCCGCTGAAAGCGGCACCCAGAATCGCAACCATTGCCCGAAATGTCTGCATAGCCGACATGTTGATCTGCGACCCGGGGACCGACGCTCCGGCTGTCGCAGCGACATGGAACCAATTGCGGTGTATGTTCAGCCGAATGGAGAATGGAGCATTATCCACCGCTGTACCACATGCGGGGTAATCAAGCTGAACCGCATTGGTCCGGATGATTGTGAAACGGTTCTGCTTGCACTCGCAGCACGCCCGCTCACCCGCCTGCCGTTCCCGCTGGAGGCAATCCATGAATAATGCACCAGACTCATGGGTTACCGGCAGGGTTATCGTCCGCTTCCCTGGAAGCTACGAGGTAACCCTGCACACCACAGCCGAACCAGTGCGGGCATCGATATCCGGAAGCTTTAGATACCGGGCGATTTCGGCTGCTGATTACCCGGTAGTCGGGGACCAGGTAATGCTGAGCGATCACGGCACGGTTATACAGCAGGTACTGCCCAGAAAAAGCCTGCTGTCACGGCAATCTGCCGGAAAGACAGTTACCGAACAGGCACTGGCTGCAAATGTTGATCTGGTACTGCTAATATTCGGACTCGACGGTTTCCGGAATTTTTCCGATGGTTTACTCGAAAGGCTTCTTACCCTGGTATATGCATCCGGCGCATCGCCGGCAATTATCCTGAACAAGGCCGATCAGGCTGTACCGGAACACACGATGTCGATTACTGCTCGTATCGGGTATCTTGCACCTGGAATACCAATTGTCATTACCTCTGCAGCCGAAGGAACTGGAGTACAGGAGGCTGGAAACCTCATAGCTGCCGGGAAAACCGCGTGCTGTATCGGGCGCTCCGGGGTCGGCAAATCCAGCCTCATTAACCGGTTGATTGAACAGAATTCCGCTGTGATCGGAAAGGTTCGCGAGTTTGACCATAAAGGTCGCCACACCACGACCACATCACGGCTATACACACTCTCCAACGGCGGTATGATAATCGACAGCCCCGGACTGCGTGAGATCCAGTTATGGGGGGACGAATCAGCCCTGGATGACAATTTTGCGGATGTAGCCGGGTTTGCGGCTGACTGCAAATTTCGTGACTGTACACATCGCAGCGAGCCCGGATGTGCTGTGCAGAAAGCGGTGTCGGAAGGTATACTCCCCCTATCAAGATTTGAGCATTATCTGGAGCAGAGAAAAGAAATGAATCTCCAATAATGTTTTATGCAAAATATCTTGTTTGAATATAACAGCCTGTGCTATTATAAAAATGGAGTAAATATGGATAAGAACAAAGCAGGTCAGGTTTTCAGCAAGGAACTTGATCTGCTTCATAGTGCACGACAACAACTGAATAATGATTCAATTCCATCCTTTACCCTGGAGCGCATGATCGATGAGTATGATAAACTGCTCCACACAGCTATCCGGCTCACGAGAATTAACGATATCAGTCAGAAACGGTTGGTCAAGCTCAACTCACAGCTCTCGGCAGCCCAGAGCGAACTGCTTGAGCAGATGCAGCATGCAGAGTTTCTTCGTGAAGAGGCGGAATCCGCCAATATTGCAAAATCAGAGTTTCTTGCGAATATGAGCCATGAGATCAGAACCCCGATGAATGCAATTATCGGCTTTACCCATCTGCTGCAGACCCTGACGCCCTCTCCGAAACAGCATGATTACCTTCAGAAGATTGATTCCTCCGCTCATATCCTGCTGAGAATTATTGAGGATATCCTGGATTTTTCAAAGATTGAAGCCAATATGCTCGGGCTTGAGAGAGATAAATTCTCTCTGGATAATCTGCTGCTTTCATTCACCAATATGATCGGCATGTATGCGGAGAAAAAGGGCCTCCAGCTGCATTATAATATTGATCCCGATGTACCGCACCTTCTGGTTGGCGACTCGCTGCGGTTGGGCCAGGTATTAACCAATCTCGGCAACAATGCGGTAAAATTCACCGAGAGCGGATCGATCACCCTTTCCATATACCCGATACGCAAAGATGACCACGAGGTTTAACTCGCTTTTGCTAAAACGGATACCGGGATTGGAGTAACTCAATCGCAAATAGAAAAACTGTTTGTCTCTTTCTCCCCGGCTGAGTCCTCCATTACCCGCAGATACGGGGGTACAGGTCTGGGTCTCGCGATCAGTAAAAGGCTAGTGGAGCTCATGGGCGGCACAATTACAGTGGAAAGCTCGCCTGGTGAGGGAAGCACATTCCGGTTCACTACCGTATTGGGTCATACCACTCAGGATATATCCATAATCCGAACCCAGGATCGTCGCGGCTGTACCGATGTATCATTCCCGGATAAACGTGTCCTGATAGTCGAAGACAACGAAATAAATCGCGATCTTATGACAGACATGCTGTGTAACCTCGATTTTCAGCTGGATGCGGTTGCAAACGGCGATGAGGCATTACAGCTGCTGCAGAGCACCGAATACGATATCATCCTGATGGATATACATATGCCGCGCATGAACGGCTTCACTGCCGCACAAAAGATACGCCGGGAACTCGGGCTTACCGAGGTGCCGATTATTGCGCTGACCGCACGCACCAATCCTGATGACACCCAGCTTTGCCGAATGAACGGAATTAATGAATTAGTGACCAAGCCTGTAAACCTGTACAAGCTTACCGAGATAATTTGTCGATTCATATTACCAGGCGGGGCAGTATCCAAACAAAAAGCCGTTTCCTCTCTGCTCCCTGACCACCTCCCCCCATTCGATATCGCAGCTGCTATGGACCGGTTTGAGGACAATGATGCACTGCTGCATCGCTCCTTGATTAACTTCGCTAACAGTTACCGGGACACGGCACAGGAAATTCGCGTATATCTGCTACAGGAAAATTGGGATAATGCTTTGCAGGCCGTCCATAACCTGCATGGGGCAGCAGGTACCCTTGAGGCCAGGGATTTAGCAAATGCTGCCCACCTCCTTGAGCAATGTATTGAAGAAAAGCAAAATGACATCGCGTCACATCTGGATATTCTGGAAGCATTGCTGAACGAGGCCGTATCGGCGGTTTCCGTACTGGACAGCGAGAAATGTAAAATCTAGCCTGCCATGATTAATCACCGGAGTAATCCACCCACTCTGCGGCCTGGTATCCAGACTCCCGTAGTATGGCATTGCAGTGACCAATATGGTATTGCAGATGCCGAATCTGCATGCAAATGACATCCAAATTGGTAATTTCAGAGAATACCTCGCTGGATTCCGACAGCTTCTGTGTAGTCATATCTTCAAAGAAATCCACAGCCAGTCGTGTCGCATCCTGCAGCAGCTGAATCAAATCCTCTTTAGAAAGGGTGTGCTCCGGGATTCCATCCAGCTCCGGATACAAGTTAAGGTCGGAAAACGGTTCTGTATACAGGGTATGTTCCGTACGCAGCCAGTAAACGGCGCCATGCAGTGCATGATAAATCTGCTGCCAGTATACATATCCGCCGCGCACCTTCGGCCATATTTCATCTGGTGTGGCTTCAATCACACGCTGCAGCATTAACAGGCACAGTGATAACTGACGCTGCATTACCATGACTATTTCCATTGATGCTCCTTAAACAGAATATAATATATACAAAAGCCACCGACCATTATAAGCTAACTGCAAATATGAGCCGCACCAGCAAAATTCCCGAAACAGCACTCTACCCGCCAATACATTCGTATCTGACTGCATTGGGATATACCGTCACCGGTGAGGCAGTCGGATGCGATGTTGCTGCAGTACACAAAGAAGACGTCATTGCCGTGGAATTGAAGTCATCAATTAATTTAAAGCTCATCATGCAGGCCGTCGAACGACAGGAAGCCTGTGATTCGGTATACATCGCTGTGCCGGCAGAAGGAAGCTCATATCCAGCTCATTTTTCGTCCAAGCTCCGGGTGATCAAGCGGCTCGGTCTCGGGCTACTGCTGGTCCGGTTTTTATCTCACCGGACCAGAGTAGAACTGATATGCCACCCGGAGATACGGGAACGACGTATGAATACCCGGCGTCGAAAGGCAATTCTGCGCGAGCTGCACGGGCGCAGCGGCGACTATACTCAAGGAGGCACACGGGGAAAAGGCGTAACTGCATATCGTGAAGAGGCACTGTTTTTAGCCCTGCTGCTGAGTCGAACCAAGCAGTTGTCGCCGGCTGAATGCCGCGCACAGGGGGGTTCCCAAAAGGCGGGGGCAATCCTGTGCGACAACCATTACGGCTGGTTCGAACGGGTCTCACGCGGGACATACACGCTGCATGATGCCGGCCGCCAGGCCTTGAAGGAATACAGCCATATAGTAAAGGCCTG
>CAZANF010000096.1:0-9963 GCA_964486425.1 uncultured Spirochaeta sp.
CGACGCGCCCAGTTGGACCCATCCCGCGGCGACGCGTGGCCTGTCTTCGCCCTGCCCGGCGTGGCACTCCTGCGCTTCGCTACCTGGGGTGTTCTCAGGCGACCGGCGGAGACACAACCCGTCTAAGGGGGAACGCCTTCCCCTGGCCGGAGCCCCCTCGTTCCTCAGGGGTCTCCGGCTGCCCCTTCACCCGGCGACGTGCGCCTGCGGCACCGCAAAGACAGATCGCTCATATTCGCTTCGCTGCCTATGGATTAACCGTACAACACCCGCATATCCGGTTCTTCGGTACAGTACCAGTGCACCCAAATATATGTATGCTGAAACAGCGCTCCTGCAAGCGCGGCCTCGGAGCGGGTAAAGATTGCTATCGCCCACAGCAGCAGAAATGCGAAGCTGTACATCGCGTTGGACGTAAGGCGGAAGGCTCCCTGGGTCACAAGCGGCATCTCCCGATATACGCGGCGAAAATGATCGCCGCCAAGGGCACGTCGCATACCGAACCAGCGATAGACCGACCACAGGGTATAGAGCGCAGGAAGCATCAATACACCCCCCAGGAGAATCGAGGTATGCAGTGATATATCCAGGGTCCCGGCAGAGGACAGCCCGAGTCCCAACAGACTGACAGGCCGGAGAAAGAAAAAGGGAATGAACACACAGCCCCATACCACCATATCCAGGCGGCCGAACAGTCGCGTCAGAACTGCATACATCAACTGGAGGCGGAAAACCAGAGCAACCACCAGCTGGTGCAGGACTGCTGCAGCAAGCATGAAATACAGCCATTGCCGGTCCGAAATCCCCATCCATCTGCCGCCGGATATACCGGATTCAGCCAGAAAGACTGCCCCGGGCACCAGAAGGGACAGCATAAGCAGGTGCTGGATCTGACCGGTAAAGAGATAGCTCCATCGCAGGTTAACCCTCGGGGCTTCATCTGCCTGTATGTGCCGGCTGCCATATATCCACACTGCTGCACCAAAAGCTCCGGCGCCTCCCAGCCCGAGGTAGAGCCAGTGCAGCCATACTGCATGTTCCAGTCCCATTATGTATACCTGCGCAATTATCCACATCACCAGTACTGTATACATCCCCATACTCAGGAGACCCGACATATGATTCTTCCTGCGCAACAGATATATGCCGACAGCGATATTCCCTGCCCCCAGTACCAGCAGCAAAAATAACCCGGGAATCAGAAAATCTGTGAATGGTCCCCGCTGCAGAATGGATGCATCAATGCCGACCGAGGCCCCGGTTGGATCCAGGACCCCAGCCAATCCACCGAATACAGCACCAGTACCGACAAACCAATGCAGGATAACGAGAGCCTTGTGAAGGTATTTCATCTATTTCTCCCCGGGGTAGAGTAATTGCAGCAGATCAGGAATGGCTTCTTCAGCCGCATCCCTGCCGATTGATATCATCTCTTCATACGCTCCGAAATCTATCCCGCTTATGCCGGTTAAATCGGGTGCGATGTACACATCCACATTCTCGGTGTCATACTGCGCCTGCCGGGTAATATTGTATATGCGATTCACAAAGTTGATTCGTGTTTCCGGGCGCCCTGCAAAACTGAAACTGGACGCAACGTTTACCGCGATAATTATGTCGGCTCCAAAATCAACCGCAGCCGAAACCGGCAGGTTATTCACCACCCCGCCGTCGGTAAGCAGCAGCTCTTCATACTCGACAGGGTTGAAAATTACCGGAACCGCGGAGCTTGCGGCTAGTAATAGCGGCAAGGGTCCGTCGACCAAATATGCCGGTTCGCCCGTATCAACATTCGTCGCAGTAATAATGACCGGATACGGCAAATCCTCGATCCGGTCATGTTCCAGTCGTTCATCCAGGTAGTCGACTATCGGTTCAGTCTCGAAAAAACCCAGACCATCGAGAGTAGGCTCCATGACATCCAGGAATTCTATTTCCGCGAACTCATCGGAAAGACTTTCAACATCATACCCGTCCGCCAGAAACGATCCGGCAATGGCTCCGGCGCTTGACCCAACTAGCATGTCCCATTCAATCCCGTGCTCAATCAGAACCTCAAGCACCCCGATGTGGGCAGCCCCCCAGGCGGCCCCCCCGCCCAATACCAGCGCAACCGTTTCTCTCCGGTCATTACCGGCCTGGTCTGAAGACTGCTGCGCATACACAGCCTGCGCAAGCACAACCAGCAATAGTACATACATACCAGGAAAGTTGAGTATCCTGCTTCTCCTTTTCAAATTTCGTATCATTTTTCATTCTCCTCTCGCTTGTAATCATCACCTGGGTATTACTGTACACATATATCCGTGGTTTTGTCACTTTTTTGCTTTCTGCACCAGAGGTAGTTACCTTAAACAAGAGACCATACTTTACGAGGAGGAAAAAATGAGTACCAGCATTACATCGTTACTTGGAAATGAAGAGGACCTGCTTACCTACAAGGCTAAATACCCGGCCGACAATCTGCATCTGCCGGGACCGGATTTTGTAGACCGCGTATGGAAGGATTCCGACCGCAGCCCTGCAGTATTGCGCAACATGCAGGCTATCTTCAATCATGGCCGATTGGGAGGTACCGGCTACCTGTCTATTCTGCCGGTTGATCAGGGAATCGAGCATAGTGCCGGCGCATCCTTTGCACCGAATCCGCTCTACTTTGATCCGGATAACATCGTTAAATTGGCCTGTGAGGCCGGGTGCAATGCGGTTGCCTCTACTCTTGGTGTACTGGGTTCGGTGGCGCGGAAATATGCACACAAGATCCCCTTCATTGTAAAGCTGAACCATAACGAGCTGCTGTCCTACCCGAATACCCATGACCAGATTCTGTTTGGAGATGTAGATCAGGCCCTGGATCTGGGGGCTGTTGCAGTGGGAGCGACGATTTATTTCGGTTCCGAGGAAAGCAACCGTCAGCTTCAGGAGATATCAGAGGTGTTTGCGTATGCGCATGAGTTCGGTCTGGTTACCATTCTCTGGTGTTATGTGCGCAACTCCGCCTTTAATACCAAAAATGCCAACTACAACACGGCGGCAGACCTTACCGGACAGGCGAACCATATCGGGGTCACCATTGAAGCCGATATAATCAAGCAGAAGCAGCCGACTACCGATGGCGGCTACAAGGCCCTGGATTTCGGCAAGACGGACGACAGGGTTTACAGTGAACTCTCCGGAGACCACCCTATTGATCAGACCAGATATCAGGTACTGAACAATTATGCCGGTCGTGCGGGATTGATCAATTCAGGCGGTGCATCAAAAGGAAAGGGAGACCTTGAGGCCGCCGTTCGTACTGCGGTAATCAACAAGCGAGCCGGCGGTATGGGATTAATTTCCGGCCGCAAGGCGTTCCAGCGGCCGATGGATGAAGGGATCAATCTCCTGCATTCCATTCAGGATGTGTT
Source organism: uncultured Spirochaeta sp. (assembly GCA_964486425.1). Classification (GTDB taxonomy): domain Bacteria; phylum Spirochaetota; class Spirochaetia; order DSM-27196; family DSM-8902; genus Spirochaeta_B. Next base: position 3,408 of record CAZANF010000096.1, read on the forward strand.
CCTGAGCGATGAGGTAACCATCGCCTAAACGGAAGCTGCCCTGCCACTCCCGCTGCGGCTTCTATCGGCGCAGCGGGATCATTCATATCATTCCCGACTGAATCCGATTGCATCCAGTACAAAGCGCTCTACCGCGCGATTCATCCCCTCAGTTGGATAATCATGGATATGCAGCGCCGGATTGTAGTTTAATTCAATAACCGCATAATTGTCCGGCGCAGATGCGCTGTGAATATCCTGTATAATAAGGTCTGCACCGCATATAACCGCACCTAACGCAGCGGCAGCTTGTACCGCAATCTGCTTGTAGTCCGGATGTACATCATCGGTACAGTCAAATCCATCGCCCCCGGTACTTATGTTAGAATTCTTTCGCAGGTATACTACTGTGCCTGCACCGGGAATGCTTGAGAAGGAATAGCCGCTTTCCGCGAGCACCGCCGCCTCAGCCTTGCCCAGTTGCAACTGCTCCAGTGGTTTGCGATACCCGGCACCGCGGCGTGGATCCCGGTTTTTCTCATGTACCAGCGATTCAATGGACATCTTTCCGTCACCAGTTACATGTGCCGGCTCCCGGTGCAGAATGGCCCTCACCTCCCCGGCGATAACCAGAAAACGATACTCCTTTCCGGGTATATACTCCTCTGCCAGAACCATAGAATCCTCTGCAAAGGCAGCCCGGAAAGCTTCGCATATCGTCTCCGGCGGACTCCCGCTCTCCAGACGGGTAATCCCGATGCCGAAGTTTGTTCTGTTCGGTTTTACAACCCAATCCCCCTTCGCAAACCGCTCGGTCCGGCGCGGATCCTCGGGCAGATCCGTCAGGGATTCGCCTGCCGGCACCCGAATCCCTGCTTCGGACAGAATTTTCTTGGTAACTGCTTTATTCCCCATCAACAGCGGTGCGACGTAGGAATCCGCTCCGGTACGAGTCGCCTGCATGACATATTCCCGCTTGCCATTGCACGAAAGCTCAATCGTATTTGTCTTGTGGTCAAGCACCCGTACCTTCACACCGCGGTCAATCGCTTCCCGAATGAGCAGCTGGGTTGACAGCTCCAGATGATCATATTGCTGCAGCAATTCTTTCATATCCTGCCTCCAGAACACGTTGCTTGTGCTGTACTGCCTGAATGATTCCAAACCCCTCGCTGCCGCCGGCTGCATGCAAGTCCATCAGGACCCGCTCAAACAGGAGCTGCGCCTCTCCCATAAGTCCGCGTTTGAGGGAATCAAGCATATGGGAATATGTAAAATCATTGCCGGATCCATCCAGAATCTCCGCTGTGCCGCGCAGTTCCTCAAGCAGAGAGACCGCGGCAGTTTTGGCTTCGACTCCGGCACCATTGAGCGAAAGCCATTCATATAACGCCATTTCTTTATCGGTGTCTCTTGCCGGAGTCCCGGTTTCCGGCTTCATAAACACACTATGCATAAAAACAAGCCGCAGAAAATGCAGCTGCGCCTCGGCTATACCTAATGGATCATAGGGATTCACATCCGGCAGCCGCACCTCAATATAACCGACCCCGTCGCGGACAAGCATGTCCAGCGAGGTACTGCAGCACGCCGACGGTCCGCGGGGCTTGATACGAACAGGAGCATACACCTCCTTTTCCGAAGCCAGCCCGAAGACGGAGCTTCCGTGTGCTTCTGCCCGGATACCGGGAGTTCGAATCAAGCTGCGAATACTTCGCACATAGGAATCGAGATTCTCAAATGAGATTGTGCGGCTCTCCTCATTTCGATATCCATACCGGCTGCTGCGATATGAAATACCGGACCGGATCTGCTCTGCCACGATGCCGGCATTCAGCATACATCTGCGTATATATTCCCCCGGCAGCGGGCTTGCCCCCAGCACATACAAAGCGAGAGGGGCGTATTTCAGCATCAATCGTGCTGCCAGCATATACAGGTTATTGGAAAAATCCTTCCTGCACATGCGGCTTCCGCTCATTTCGTATACAGCCGAGACAAGCTCTTCGTCGTACGAAAAGTTTATATGAACCCCGGAGATCTGCATAACTGCCGCACCGTATTTCCCCATGAGATAGCGACGATATGCCTCCTGTTGTTCTCCGACTGCGGTATTGGGAAAAACAGCCGGATACACCGCAGAGAACTCATCGGGCAGCGGCGGCATACTCAGCGGCCACAACAGCTCATCTTTCATACCTTCATATGCCCGGACATGCAATTCCCGCAAATCCGCCAGGGCATCGGCAATACCTGGCTGAACACCGGTCGCAAGTTCCAGCTGACACTCTGCAAAGTCCTTCGAAATACCCGGGAAATAATCGTCGAAGGGATGGAGACGAGCAGAGGTAATCCCATTCTGCCTGATGCGAATAGCCTCGCGTTCAATCCCCCACTGTCCCTGGAAACCGGACAGATCAGACAGTGCATTGTTTCTTACTACCGGCTGCATCATCTCTCCCTGCAAAAATTGCGGACAGCATCCAGTGCTTGTTCGTTTACCTTGCATACGATCGCCTGTCCGTTGCGCTCACAAGTAATGAGTCCTGCATTCTCCAGTTCCTTGAAATGATGCGAAACAGTAGATCGGCTGATCTGCAATTCATCTGCTGCACGGGTGAAGGCCTTGCGAACCCCGATACAGCAGGTTTCTCCCTCATCCCATTCGTACACCATCTCCAGGATCCGCAGACGCTGCGTATTGGACAGCGCTTTAAACATCTTCGCAAGTTTCGATTGTTCCATGATTATAGAATAGTCAAACAACGAGGATGTGACAAGTACCTGCACAGCGATATTTTTCCTACCGGCTGAACAGCAGCCGCAATGCAGTAATGAAACGATTATTCAATACGGCAACGAGTATATCTATGTGGTGAAAGCGCAGTTTCCCGCCGCTCATAAGAGCAAAGGTGCGCAACGGTGCTTCCATAAGCATCCGCTCCATCATACGGCCCTCAATCAGATCTACGGTTGGTGCAATAAACCTGCGAAAATACCATCTCACCAACCTTCGGAAAAGTCGACCCTTCAGGGAATGGCGCAGATGTGTTAAGGAGCTATTGGAATGGAACGGCCGCGGTAACCGCGGTACCGGGGGGACATAACCCAGCAAGGCCTCGAAAGCCTGCAAGGAAATCCGCATAGGATGAACCGGATACTTATACTCACGCATGGGGTGCGGCAACAAAGGAACTTCCACAGCTTGATAATCGGATTCAATATAAACTCTGGTCGAAAGTCGAATATCCCGGGAGGATGCCGCAATGTGGATTATAAACTCCCCCGATTCAATCTGCCAGCTGCCTGAGCAGGTATCCCAGAAAGCGAAGCTTCGGTAATCAAGGCTGAACTGCGGGCGCTGAATCTCTCCTTCCCCAAGAGCAACAGCAGCAAATTCCTTCAGCTCAAGCCGTGGCCGGTACATGCTGCTTTTTGCATCCTCGACATACAGCTGTACAACCTCCGTACCGGAGCGTGAGCCGATATTATGCAGCTGAAAATCAAGCGCCACAGCATCACCGGCACGCAGATTCTCAGCCGACAGCCCCGATGCACCGGATAACAACCGCAGGTCACTGTATTCATACCTGGTGTAAGACAGCCCGTACCCAAAGGGAAACAGCACCGGACAATCAACTGAGTTGACATACCTGTATCCGACATACAGTCCCTCACGATACTGCACCTGATCCGGCGTGCCCGGAAAATTGTCATCTGCAGGAAGATCCGTTACCGAGAGCGGGAAGGTTTCTGCCAGTTTTCCACGCGGATTTGCCCTGCCGAACAACAGCCTTGTCATAGCACGAGCTCCGGCCTGACCGCCCAGATATCCCTCAAACAGCCCGTGAATTTCATCTATCCACGGCATCGAGACCGGGGCTCCGTTACTCAACACTACAACAAGCTTGATACCCCGCTGAACAAGCGCCCAAATCAAGGCATTCTGATTTTCCGGCAAATCCATATGATCACGGTCAAACCCTTCAGACTCATATATACCGGGAAGCCCCGCAAAAACAATAACCGCGTCGGCAGATGCAGCAGTTTCCACGGCGTGCTGAATCAGACCCTCATCAACCATATCGGAATGCATATCGTATCCCCGGGAGTATCTTGGCTCTCGTCCCGCTACCTCGGTAATACAGTCGACCGCATTGTCAATGCGAGTGGGTACAATCTGGGAACTTCCGGCTCCCTGATATCTCGGGGTTCGTGCCATCTCACCGAGTACTGCGATGTCCACAGTCTCATCCAGCGGGAGAATGTTATTTTCATTTTTCAGCAATACAATTGAAGCCTCGGCGGCAAAGGCCGCACATGCATGATGGCTCTCCACGTCATACGCAACAGGAGCGGATTCCAGCACATTACGCCCCCGCTCACACAGCTGGAGCACCCGCAGGACAGCCTCATCTACGAAAGATGCAGGAAGCCGCCCGGAGAGTACGGCCTGCTCCACAAGCTGATCATTGATCCCGTTGTTTCCCGGCATCTCCAGATCAAGAGATGCCCTGAGCGCGGCAACACGGTCATTCATGGCACCCCAGTCGGTAACCACAAGGCCGGTATGGCCCCATTCATTCTTTAACAGTTCCCGCAAAAGCCAGGTATTTTCACAGGAGTACACCCCGTTTATACGATTATACGAACACATGATTGTCCAGGGCTGAGCTTTTTTTACCGCAATCTCAAATGCCGGCAGATATAGCTCCCTCAAGGTACGTTCATCTACAACAACATCAATAACCTGGCGGAAGTATTCCTGGTTGTTGACAGCAAAATGCTTCAGGCTTGTCCCAACCCCCTGACTCTGCACTCCCGCAATATAGGATGCCGCAAGCTCACCGCTCAACAGCGGATCCTCGGAGAAATACTCGAAGTTGCGTCCGCACAGTGGATGCCGCTTGATATTCACCCCGGGTCCAAGCAGAACCGAAACGCCCTCGGATAGGGCTTCCTTGCCCAGAAACTCTCCTACCTTACGTATCAAACCTCTATCCCAGGAACACGCCAGGGCTGAGGCGGTGGGAAAGCATGTAGCCGGTACGCTGCCGGAAATTCCAAGATGATCCGCACCTGCAGGCTGCTTGCGAAGGCCATGCGGACCGTCGGCTACCATTATCCCGGGAATATCTTGTTCCGGAATATCCTGCAAGTGCCAAAAGCTGCTCCCGCTCAACAGTGAACACTTCTCCCGTACACTCATCCGGGAAATCTGCTGTAAAAGAAGAGGTGAATGATGCATGAAAGCAGTGTAGGCGGCTTTGTGCTTGTGAGCAACCGAAAAACACTCGAGACTTAGCTGTTTGGTTTGCTACACTACCGCCGATTGTGAAAGATAATACCGTGCGGCAGCATCCCCGGGATCCTCCTCGAGAATACGCCGGAATGCCCTGTTCGCTTCTTCAGTCCGGCCGGCCTGCAGGCTGATCATGGCAGAATCGAATGCATCCCGATGCTGTATCCGCGCCGACCGCATCCCCTCAGGCAGCCCGTCCAGCAGCTCATAGACGGTAATATACTCGGCGATCCCCTTTACCCGAACACTCCCCAGGCGGCGCATTTCCCGGTCCGGCAGTGCAGCCTGAATGGTCTCGCTCACAATAATTCCGGTGTCAAATCGTCGGGTAAGCTTCTCCAGTCGAGCCGCCAGGTTGACGACACGCGACACAACCGTTACATCCAGCCGTGCCTGCTCGCCGACTGTACCCAGCCGCAGCATTCCATGGTGCAGCCCGATACCCGCACGTATACCCGGGGAATCAGATGGCCACGGCATTTGCTTCCGTCAGCCGTTCTACTCGCTGATACGACTGAGCCGATCTCTGAGAGAGCATAAATGCCTGGGCAAAGGTAAAAAACATGAATCCCGTTGGCGCCATTTCAGATGTATGGATTACCAGATTCATCCGCAGGATATCATTAAGAATAGCAGCGAAAAACAGAATGAATGCTCCACCGGCAAACCAGGAACCGGGTTTACCGGCGCGAACTGCCGGCAACAGAACCGCACCAATGACGACAATCGAGACCACTACGGTAAGGGCCTGATACCACACGACCATGTGAGTAAAGAAACCCGGATCCCCCAGTAAAACAGGAACAATAAACCCCGCAGCAAGTACGGATACCAGGACAGCAATGGCACGATCGGATCGTCGAAGCGGTGAATTGAATACCAGCAGAATAAACCAGAGAAACAGCGGCATGGCCAGATAAAACCCGAGATATTCCAATCGGACATGCCAGACAAATGGAAAATCAGGCAGGAGGGTATAGATAAACATCTCGCCTCGGAAGATCGAACGCATGGCAAGCAGCAGGGCGAAAAGCCCAAACATCAATGTATACATATCCTGACGTCGGAGAGCAAACAAGCCGACGTGGTATAAGCCCATAATAACCAGGGCTCCAACCAAAAAAACATCGTAACCGAGCAGAATGCTCCCGGAACGTTGAATCTGTCCGGCACGCCCGAAATGTATCGGCTCCCACAATCCGCCCCGCGCATAATTGAAGTTGGCAACATGCAGAACCACATGCAGCTTTGCATGCTCGGGAACAAATGTAATAA
>CAZANF010000097.1:0-9954 GCA_964486425.1 uncultured Spirochaeta sp.
CCTATAAACAGCGCGATAACCGGAATCGAAATCATCAACGATGCAGCCGAGAACTGCCCCCACTGGGTAGTGAACTGGCTTTGCATTCGCTGCAGCCCGAGTGTCCAGGTATACATACTGTCCCTGTGAATAATGACACGCGCAAGCAAGAAGTCATTCCACACCTGGGTAAAGTTAAACAGAAATGCAATAGCCAGCGCCGGGGTGGATAAAGGAAGGATTATCTTCGTAAAGGCCTGAATACTCGTAGCCCCGTCAATCATCGCAGACTGTTCCAGTTCAACAGGAATGGTGTCGTAATATCCCTTTAATATCCAGATACTGAATGGAATCGACCCTACCGAATATGCCAGAACCAGACCAATCCAATGATCCCTCAGACCGAACTGGACCGACAATATATAGAGCGGAATAATAAGCATTCCTGCCGGAATCATCTGGGTTGTCAGCAGGAACACCAGACCAGGCATCTTACCGGGGAAGCGATAGCGGCTAAAAGCATAGGCACTGGTAGCTGCTAGACTGACCCCGATAATTGATGTCGAGATGGTGATTATAAGCGAGTTATACACCCAGAGCAGAAAATTGGCATTCTGACCGGTAAATATCTCACGATAACTCGAGAAGCTCGCACCTTCGGGAATAATACTTAGATCCGTAGTCAACAAGCGATTGCCGGGCCGAAGGCTGACCCCGATAATTCTCAAGCCCGGATACACAGCGATAGCCACAAAAAGCAGCAGAGCGAGATGAATGAAGATACGCTTGAAGGGTGAATCCCCGCGTGCGCGATGAAAGAACCAGCGGGCAAACCCATATTTATGGATTTCCTGAATAAATCGAGGCAGGTTTTTTACTGAGTTTAATTGTGTTTCAGTTGCTTGCATATTATTCGTCCTCCTCGGCGGCCAGATCATGCTCTTTCGCAAATGCTACCTGCTCGGCAACACGTTTCTTGCCGCTTCCCATACCGACCATATTCAAGGTACCTGAGTTAAGTGTACTGGTTACCTTAAATCCGGTTATACGGATATAGAATATCGACATTGCCAGCAGAATCAGAAAGATTACAAAACCAAGGGTAGCAGCAAAGCCGTATTGATTATATGAGGTCATAGCACGAAACAACGCAGTTACCAGAATATTATTCTTCTCTATAGACTGCTCATTCAAAAAGTACGGGATATTAAACTGATTAAAGGTCCAGATTATGCCGAGAATAATGGCCGGGGTCATAACCGGCTGAATCAGTGGGACGGTAATATGTCGGAACTTTGCAAAACTGTCGGCACCATCCATCTCGGCGGCTTCATAGTAATTATTGTCTATGCTCTGCAGTCCGCCAAGCAAAATTGTCATCATAAACGGAACCCCAAGCCATCCATTCACAATGTGAAAGGAAACGAAGTTCCAGAACGGATCTGACTTCCAGCGGATAGGATCAAATCCCATGCGTGTAAGCATAATATTGACAAACCCGTATTCAAAATTGAATTCACCGCGCCAGGTAAGTGCAACAATAACCTGAGGCAGAGCCCACGGCAACAGAATCAGCGCGCGATAGATGCCGCGCATATACATCTTGCGATTAAGCAAAAGGGCAATAACCATCCCAAACGATACGTGAATTATTACCTGTATAAAAGTCCACTGCACGGTAGTAAACAGCATCGAGAAAAACCCGCGACTTTGCAGCACGGGACCGGTAAAAACCCGACGAATATTATCCAGAAAAGGTCCGAGTCCGATATCAGGGGGATTATTTCCGGTTGGGAAACGACGAATACTCATATTCGTAAACGCAAGGTAGAACTGATACAGTATGGGACCAACCACCATAACCAGAAGCCCGACGGCTCCCGGCATCAGCAGCATAATCGGCACCCCGTACGACCATTTTAACCCGCGCACTAAAGTAAAATACAGAATCACCTCATTAATAACGACTCCGATAAGTGCAAAAACTATCGCCCCACCGATTTCGTATATACTGTTGATGATTACTGGAAAAGTTAAGCCAGCCATTGTACCTCCAAAAAAAGGGCAGGGGAATTCCCCCTACCCTTTGTTAAGTGCTGAGTTGCTATTGCATCTGCTGGATGCCGGCCTCAGCAGCCTGCTGCATATTGGTCGCGGCTTCTTCCGGGGAAACCTCATCGGCCAGAACTCGGTTCTGTTCGGGTGTTATTGCGTCCCACACAGCTCGCATCTCGGGAACAGACGGCATCGGAGTACCAACCTGCAGCTGAGCCAGAGAACCCTGCTGAATCGGGCTGTCGGTGATCATCGGGTGATCGTCCAGGGACAGAAGTGCTGGCAGACGGTTCAGGTCTTCCATAAGTGTCAACTGATTTTCTTCGTTAATGGCAAACTCAATAAATCCCTGAACAGCTTCGCGCACGTCACCTTCTACCTGGGTCGGTACCATGAGATAGCGTCCGCCTGTAAAAGGTTTCGGCCACAAGTCGGTTTCACTTACGCGAGGAATCCGTGCCACGCCGAAATTATCACCAAGTACTTCCTCATACTGACCAAGTGTCCAGTCGCCGTTTATAATCATTGCAACGCTTTCTTCCTGGAACAGGGTGTCCATGGTATTATAATCAGCCTCTTCCGGGGTAATCTCATACTCGTACTTCAAGTCGTGCATAAACGCAAGGGTATCGCGCATTGCTTCAGTATCAAGAGTTGGAGTAACTCCGTCTTCAGCAAATACCGTGCCGCCAAAACCACCGAGCCAGGGCACGGTCCAGAAGGATTCCGCCATGTCCCAAACGAGACCGTATACGCCCTCGTTCTCATCCATTACCTGCTGGGCGATCTCCATCATCTCATCGGTGTTTTCCGTGGCTTCCGGAACAAACTTTTTGTTATACATAAGCATGAGCTGGTTTCCACCGTAAATCGGCACACCCCAGATCTCACCATCCATTTCCACACCGTCAATGTATGCATCGGTATCATACATATCGCCGACCGGCTGAATGATATCTGCGATTACAAACGGACCGGCATGATCGTTAACCGTCCACAGCAGCTGCGGCGCTCCGCCTGCCAGGCTGGCGGTAATAAAATCTTCGCGCAGATCCTCGGTTCCCTTGTTTTGCACGCTGATCCACACATCGGGATTCTGCTCCATATAAGCGACAGCAAGAGATTCTACATACTGAAAGCCGCCGTCGGCTTCACCCTCATTGGTCCACAGCTCAATAACGGTTGCCCCGGGGGGCGGTCCCTGCTGTCCGGCAGCATATACCATGCCGGTGGTTACGAGCACCAGAATTAGAGCAACTAGGATTCGTTTCATCATAATCCTTCCTCCTTGAAAGGTTGTTACGGTTTCTTATAAACCGGTTTGCATATCTCATAGTACGCCGTTCATTCCGTGCTGTCAACAAAAATACAAACCGTTTTACAAGATTTTACTCCTCCCCCCGGCAGGTTTGCTTTCCTCCAGGGCATCTATTGTACTACTATAGTAATAAGAATACCTGCAGGAGGAAACAAAAATGCGTTCATTACAACGTTCCATGAAGCAAGCACAGCAGACTGTACAAGATTCCCATCAAACCCTGGAAGAATCCTGGCTGGATCTCGGCAAGGCTGTTGCAGAATCCTCCGATGTAGGCAGAGAAAACCTGCCGGAAGCAGTGAAAGAATCAATTGAAAATATTCACGATAATAAAGAACAACTAAAGCAGAACATGCAGATGGTCGAAGAAATCCGGCAAATCCTTGCCCGAAGGGATGAGCTGAAAAAGCAGCAGCTTTCTTTACCGAAAGAGCTGCGACATATTGACAATGAAAACCGACCGATCTACCGCAATGTGGGTGAACAAGCCCTGGCTTTGTACGGGCATAGAGAACTGAATGACCAGATTCTCACGGATATTTTTGGTGAAGCAAGAGAGGCTGCCCGCAAACAAGCAGATACCGAGCGGACAATTGACCGTCTGCGAAATGAGAACGGCGGATTGAAGAAACTAGCCAACAAGCTGCGCATCAGCAGCCTGCAGGCAAAGCTGGCAATACAGCGTCGGGCAATTGGTACCGCAGAGGAGAGACTTGGAGCTCGTCTGCTTCAGAACGACGGGCTTGACCGGCTTACGGATCCCGGTCTTGAGGCAGCTGCAAGCGGATATTATCACAACGAGTCTCGAAAACATGAGCTGAGTAAGCTCCTGGAAAAAATTCAAGCAGAATTACAGGCCATAGAAGCTCAAATAGAAGCCTTCAGCAACGGAAAACACCCGCAACGACGGCTCGACGAGATCCAACTGGAATCCCGTTCACTGGAAAAGGAGATAGAGACCCAGCAGGTCCGTATCGGCAAGTCCTATTTTCAAACTATTCAGGAGAAAGAAGAATCTCCTCCGAACAGTGTGAGTGATCTGATTACCAGGATTCAGGATCTGACCTCCGTCATACAATCGGAGCAATCGCGAATAGAGCGGCTGGAGGCGGCAATAGTGCTGAAAAAGCTGAATACTCGTCGCCAGGAACTGGTCAAGAGAGTACAGGCGATTACCAGACAGATCGAATCCCAGCAGCGCGAGATTGCTGCTCTGCAAGAGGAGATTGCAAAAACCGAATCCCGCAGCAGCAAACTGGAGTCAATCCACGGACCGCTCGACAGTCTGCTGGAGTAAGTATGCTACTGCTGCTGCACCTCTATCGAGGGTGCCTGCCCTTCTCTCAGTAATGCAACATGAATACGCAATTGTATATCATGCGGTGTTTCCGGGACCGGCTGGATACGCAGCTCATACAGGGTATCCTGTTCCAGATCCACGGTATATCCGTCGCTTAATCCACCGTAGTCCTGGTTCTCCGCTATTGCATGATCATTCGAATCCACTACCGAGATCAGTACCGGTGAATCCTCAAAATCCCCGACATACATCTCATAGCTTCCGCTCACCTCAACAAAAAAGGGAATCGTCACCGGCTCCCCCATAGGTTCAACAAGGATTGGTTCTCCCTCCGGTTCAAGTGCTGCAGCATCCAAAAAATCCTGCGCAGCATCCGGGTCCGGCTCCGACGGAGATTCGGGCTCCTGCTCAGCCATATACGCAGTAATTGAATCCTTTTCGATTGAAAATAGTACCGGGGAGAATTGAGCCCGCACATCGGTATCCGGCCACTCCTGGAGTGAACTTTCGGCCGACCAGCCGACAAAGGTACGCCCGTCAACCTCCCCATCCAATGGATCGATATCCCATTGATACCCGGCACGGGTAAGTACCTGCACCTTGAGCTGCCGGGACTTGCGGACCTCCAAAGCTGAACATTCGATCTGCCAGAGCAGCTCTCCGGAAGAACCATCCAGCCCCAGCACCCCATCTACGCTATGCAGCACCAGTATCATTTGCTGTTCGGTTTCCAATACAAACGGAGGATGAGTGCCTATATGTACATAATCCGTGGTCCAGATCGGCGGTTCGGCAGGCTGCAAACCCTCCCACTCAACCGGCTGTGCCTGTTCGGCAAACTGCAGCGGGGACATGGTTTGAGGCTCCTGCTCAATCGGCTCTTCAATTTCCTCAGCAGCGGTCCCTTCATCATTTTCCAGCGAATCAGGTCGCGACGGTTCACACGCGGCAGTGAGCATCAGCAGCACAACAATCAGGAATACAAACATCAGCTTCAATCTGCCGTATGCGGTCATGTTACTGCGGGGTTTCATTCTCGTTCTCCTTGTATAATCTGGAGGACCCTGACTATCCGTGCATGTATACCAGCCCAGTCCGAACGCCATCTGTCCTGTACAAGCACTTCCCACTGCATAGGAGCATGAGCAACAACCGGTAGATTCTCCCCGGGATTGCGGTCATCCCCCAGAACGGAATCAATTACCGATTTGTACTCCCTCAGAATGCCGTACCACACAAATGCATCCGGGTGATGGAAGGGAGCACTCTGTAAAGCCAGTTCCAGCTGACTGTCCAGCCACACGCTCCACATTCCCGACATTCGCATCGCTGCCTCCGTAACCATGATATAGCGAAATGTCTCACTGAATGCGCCATGATAGAGCAAATCATCGGCAGCCTGACCAATCTGGACTGCAGCATGACCGGCAACAATCCCCGGATCAGCATTCCACAAGGGATCGTCATACGGCAGAGGCAGTACGACAAGCCCATGCAAGGCAAACCATTGCTGAACCGGCAGCGGCACTGCCTCATCCCGGCTCCATGCATGCGTGTCATGCAGCCAGGCAGAACGGGTTCTTTCCAGACGATCTTGAATCTCTATCTCTTCATCAACCAGCAGAATCATCTCCGGAAGCTCATGCGCGTTTATGAGCATGGATTTTGCCCCCGGTATACGCGCGATATCAACCCATTCCCGCAGGGTGTCGAGCATAACCTCCTCCGCCATTTCTGCCGGATGCTGCAGCAATTCCCGCTGTACGAGTCGATTGCCCATAAAGTCGGCTCGCGACTGCGGGTCGGCCCGCCAGGACCCCCCTTCCTCACTGGTGAACTCGAGTAAAGCGTGTACCAGTCCATCCGCACGACGGATGTATTCCTCTACATATTCATGTGAAATAAGAGGGCCTGAGGATGTATCAATATCTGATAAAGGCAGCGCTTTCGCACCGCACCATCTGCATTCAAGACTTACCCGCAGAGCATGCGTTAACATACGATACTCGGGACTGTCATAATCGAAGCCGCTTCTGAACCTGGCGACCGCAACTGCAAAAAGAGGATCCCCATGCATAATAGCACCAAGTTCCGGCACGGAGACCGGTACATGGTCCGGGGTAAACCCTCGCTCCTCTTCAGTCTGTTCATCATCAGCAGCCGAAAGGTGATCAGCCAGCCAGTCCCGGGCAGCTGTTTCACGATCAATCATTTGAGACAGATAATTCCCCATACCGCGGATATGTAAGGCGGCCTCCGTGTCCAGATGTTCCAGTTCATCGGCAAACGAGACAATTGCAGCTGGAAAATCAGACCCGAATACGGAAAGAATGTCCAGTAAGCGCTGGGCGATATCCTGGGAAACCAAAAAGCGCCAGGTCCGCAGATCATTGCCCCGGGGAGCGTCTACCCCGAGCCTGTCGACAAAATCAAAATAGGTTTGAATCTTCTCTACCGGATAATCGGCGGCCTCGATTATCCGGATTTCTCGGACGAGACCGGAGACAAACTCTTCCGGCAGCCCCAGGTACACATGCAAATCCTGCAGACCGGCGACCCGGCTGTCATATCCCTCTGTCTTCGGCTGGGGACTCTCGTCGAGGAGCATCCGTGACAGCCTGCGCAGGCTTTCGTCGGCAGACTGCATGGAATCAGAATGCAGTATTTCGGCATAATCCTCCAGCTCATTCGCATATAACTGCACGGCCTTTTCATATCTCTCATCCAGCAAGTCCCGCAGACCTTCCTCAACCTCTGTAAGCGCCGAATCCACAGCACCGGAGGAATCAATATGTGCAGTAAGCTGTCTGCGTATCTCGTCGGGAATGGTAATGCTGTCATGGACATCTGCAGCTGCCGACACCCCTGATAGCGACAATAGAACCAGCCAAAGAATCTGTAGCTTCATATCAGGCTAAGGTATACCAGTAGAGCCGGAAGGTCCAGAACTGCGGATATTTGCCGGAATATTTTATAACATGCTATAGTTGCCGCATGTCAGATTCCGAACCGAGTTTGTTTTCCCCCAGCAATGACCACGCCCCTCTGCCGGACCGGATGCGCCCGCGTACGCTGAATGAGTTCTTCGGTCAGGATCATATTCTGGCCGAAGGCCGCCTCCTGAGACGGGCAATCCAGGCAGACCGGTTAAGCTCGGTTATCTTCGCCGGCCCGCCGGGAACCGGAAAAACAACCCTGGCACGGGTAATCGCAAATACTACCAAACGCGCATTTACCTCGCTGAATGCGGTACTCGGCGGTGTGGCGGAGGTACGCGCCGCAATTGCCAAGGCCAAGGAAACACGATCCCTGTACGACCGCAGCACCATTCTGTTTGTTGATGAGGTTCACCGCTGGAACAAGAGCCAGCAGGATGCCCTGCTGCCGTGGGTAGAAAACGGTACGGTAATCTTTATAGGTGCGACCACGGAAAACCCGTATTTCGCCGTGAACTCCGCTCTGGTCAGCCGCTCCAGGATATTCCAGCTCCGTCCGCTGAACCAGCAGGAACTGTACCGGATAGCCGAAGCCGCCATTAAGGATCCGGTGCGCGGGTACGGAAAACATGACGTACGGATACATGATGATGCCCTGGATCATCTGATTCATATAGCAGACGGTGATGCACGCACCCTGCTGGGAGCGATAGAGCTGGCGATTGAGACAACCCCAGGCAGCTTCCCGCCTCCCCCGGGAACGCAGATTACGATTCCCCTGGAGGTTGCCGAGGAAAGCATTCAGAAAAAAGCAGTCCTGTATGACCGTGAGGGGGATTACCACTACGACACAATAAGTGCTTTTATAAAATCGATTCGCGGTTCGGATCCGGATGCAGCCCTCTACTGGATGAGCAGGATGATGTATTCGGGAGAAGACCCTCGCTACATACTGCGCAGAATGCTCATCTCCTCATGTGAGGATATTGGATTAGCCGATCCCCATGCCCTGACGGTAGTAAATGCTGCGGCCCAGGCATTTGAACGCGTTGGTATGCCGGAAGGCCAGTATTTCCTCACACATGCAGTACTGTACCTTGCTACCGCACCAAAATCCAACTCGGCGCTCGGATATTTCGACGCGCTGAAGGTGATTGAAAACGAGGCACAGTATGATGTCCCGAATCATTTAAAAGATGACAGCAGGGACAAGCACGGGTTCGGCCACGGACAGGGATATGCATACCCGCATGCCTACCGGGATCACTGGGTTGCACAGGAGTACTTGCCGCACGGTTTGAGAGGGAAGATCTTCTATCAACCCGGTAAACTTGGTTACGAGGGGACCATCCACGAAACAATTACCCGAAGGCGGGATATACAACTGTCGGTGCACACACCCGATGCCTTCCAGGAAGTGCTTACCTACTCTCCCGGCCACGCCGGGCGGGACGCATGGATTCAGCGTATAACGAGCAGCGGGGCTTCACATCTCCACCGGTTACGCGAGCTGATCTGGAACGACCTCTCCCCCGCCCGGCACCACCGCATGCTTATTCTCGGCCACCATACTCCGATACTTGCCGGCGAGGCTCTGCGCAGCTGCCCGGAAGGAGGGGTGGCCGTGCTGCCTTTGCGCAGTTCCGAGGAGGAATTCCTGCGACATATGGCTGATTCACTGCCGAAAGAGGAGCAGCCGTATATCCTTGCCGGGAGGAATACGCATGAGATTCCGTTCCAGTGCGAAAGAATCGGGGGGATTAACGTCCTGCAGTCTGTGCATGACAAGAAATCACGGCTGCAGGAACTGCTCGGGAACTGTGCCGGGCAGGCAAAGCTGTGTCTGGCGGAGCTGTATCCTGCCGGCGGCACACGGCTCTCCAGGATAGCGGGAGAAGCTGTTGCAGATCACAGTGAAGAGATACTCCAGGCCATTCTCGACACCGAAAAAGCGGTCTATGCCAGCGACAAGGATCCCAGGACCAGCTGGACCCCGCAGAGCATAGCCACTGAGGCGGCCGAAGCCGGCTGGAAGGATGTTCAGGTATTCGATGAAACCGTACACGAACCCAGAATAATCACCCTTGAAAATATTAATCGCTGGATTGTGCCCCGGACGGATAAAACCGCACAAAAAACAATCGGATTTGCCGATGAGCTTTCCACCAGACTCACCGGGGAGCAGATATCTGAATTACAGTCGATTCTGAAAAATGCACTTACAGAAAGACCGATAGACTGGCAGATGAACTTTATTTTTCTCACCGCACAGTCTTGACAATTTCCTCTGCATGAGATAATTTCCTGCCCACGCGGTGGATGTAGTTCAATGGTAGAGCACCAGATTGTGGTTCTGGTTGTTGCGG
>CAZANF010000098.1:0-9952 GCA_964486425.1 uncultured Spirochaeta sp.
GGCATTTTGAGAAACAGAAAAGCAGAATTTCAGGTGTCGTTTTGCTACTACTCAAAAAAACATCCGCACCCCGAACCGGCAATATGCACGCCTGTCTGCTACAGCGCAAACAGACCCCATACTCCCAGTGGAATTAGATAGATACTGAAGACCCACAGCCGTCCATCGTGAAGCAGCTTCACCAAAAGGATTATGCTGAAATATCCTACTATGAGCGAGGCCAGAAATCCGCCGACCATGGCAGCAGGACTTACCACCAGGGACAACCCGCTTATATCGCGCAACTCCAGCAGCAGCGCTCCCAAAATCGCCGGAATAGAAATCAAAAAAGAAAATTCAGCCGCGTGTTCCCTCGAAACCCCTGAATACAGTGAAGCCGCTATAGTGCTTCCCGAGCGGGATATTCCGGGTATTGCAGCCAGACCCTGCACAATGCCGACAATAATCCCCTGATGCAGCTGTATCGGGACGTCCTGCCGGGAATTACGCACAAAATGCGAGGCGATCAGCAGTACAGCGGTAAGCAGAAACATACTGGACACGAGCCTGGGTGCGGCATGCAGTTCCATGCCGCTGATTGCATAACCGATTCCACCCGTCATCACAGTTGCCGCAAGAATTATGCCGGCCAGCCGGACATGATGATCATCCCCATCAATGGTGGAACGGCTGACCCAGCGCAGCAGGGCCGCCAGGATACGAAAGATCCGTTTCCGGAAATATACCATGACGACCAGCAGGGTCGCGATATGCAGGATTACATCATACAGAACCGGGATATTCTCGATTCTCATAACTGCGCGCATAACCACGAGATGTCCCGAACTGCTGATCGGGAGAAACTCGCTTATCCCCTGCATAACACCCAGTAAAATTGATTGAAAAAACGACATACCGGAACCCTCCAATCCGGGGGATTATACAGAAAACAGCGAGCGGCCTCAATCCTGCTTCCCATTGCCTGCTTCCCGGAATTTACGTACAATAAAGGTATGCAATATAGAAAACTTGGAAAAACCGGTCTTTCAGTCTCAGAAATCAGCCTTGGCACATGGCAAGTCGGCGGAAAATGGGGGAGCGGATTTGATGATGCTGTCGCAGATCGCATCCTGAACCAGGCAGCCGATGCCGGGATTAATTTTATAGACACAGCCGACGTGTACGAGGGCGGGAAAAGCGAAGCAGCTGTCGGTCGCCTGGTACGCTCACGGTCGGAGCAGATATATATTGCCACCAAGTGCGGGAGACAGCTCAATCCGCACACATCGGAACAGTACACCCCGGCCGCACTGCGGGCATTTGTAGAACAAAGCCTGAAGAACACCGGCCTGGATCGACTGGACCTTATTCAGCTGCATTGCCCGCCGACGGAGGTGTACCATCGTCCGGAAATCTTTCAGTTATTTGATGATCTGCGCCGGGAGGGAAAGATTGCGCATCTCGGCGTGAGTGTAGAAAAGATTGATGAGGCCCGTGCAGCACTTGCCTATCCGAATGTAGAGACAGTACAGATAATCATTAACATGTTTCGCCAGCGTCCGGTACAGGAGTTTCTTCCCGTTGCCGAGCGTGAGGATATCGGAGTGATCGTGCGTGTGCCGCTGGCATCCGGTCTGCTCACCGGCAAGTTTTCCCGCAGCACCCGGTTCAGTCCCGAGGATCACCGCAACTTTAACCGTGAAGGTCAGGCCTTCGACAAGGGAGAGACGTTCTCCGGAGTTGATTATGAAACCGGACTCGCCGCTGTCGAGGCCTTACAGGAAAAGCTCCCGGACACCTACCCCCTGGCCGCTTATGCCCTCAAATGGCTGCTGATGCAGAAAGGCATTTCTACGGTTATACCAGGCGCCAGCAACGCAGAACAGCTCACCGGAAATATACATGCGGCAGAGCTGCCCGATCTTACAGATGCGCAGCTGCAGCACATTCAGGCTGTGTACGATGAGTACATAAAACCATTAGTTCACGACAAGTGGTAATGCCGCTGCCGAACCTCCCAGAATATGGGAGTAATTGACATGGCAATAGCGCATCAGTACGCTTAGCCAAAATAGCATACCAATATACACCGCGAAAGCAAGGAGCACATAATGAAAAAAATACCCGTTGCCGTACTCGGCGCCACCGGCACCGTCGGTCAGAAGTTCATCACTCTGTTGGAGGGACACCCTGTCTTCCAGGTCGAGGAGCTGGTCGCATCACCGCGGTCCGCCGGCAAGGCATACCAGGATGCAGTGAAGTGGAAGCAGTCCAGGGCAATTCCAGCCGATATCGCCGGTAAAATCGTCAAGTCGCTCGATGAGTCGCTCTCTTCATCCGTGCTGTTTTCCGGACTCGACTCTTCGGTTGCCGGAGAAGCGGAAACCCGCTTTGCAGAAGCCGGACACATGGTGATCAGCAACTCGAAAAACCACCGCATGGATCCCAATGTTCCGATAATAATCCCGGAGGTTAATCCGGAACACTTCGAGATACTGAAGGCCCAGCCGACCAAGGGCAAAATTGTAACCAACTCCAATTGTTCAACCATGTTCCTTGCAATGGCTTTAGCCCCCCTGCACAAAAAATACGGTCTTACCAAGGTGCAGGTTACTACTCTCCAGGCTATCTCCGGGGCAGGCTATCCCGGGGTTCCCTCACTGGACATCCTCGGGAACGTGGTTCCATATATCTCGGGCGAAGAGGACAAACTCGAAACCGAAGCCGCAAAGATCCTCGGCAGCTGCGACGGCAAAACTATTATCCCGGCTGATTTCACCGTAAGTGCTCAATGCACCCGTGTACCGGTAATCGACGGCCATACCGAAACCGTCGCATTCGGACTCAAATCCAACCCGTCTATACAGGAGATATCCCAGACCCTGAGCAGCTTCTCCGGACTCCCGCAGGAAAAGAAGCTGCCCTTTGCCCCGGCACAGCCTATCATCGTTACCGAAGAACCCGATCGCCCGCAGCCGGCTCGCGACATTCTGCTGGAAAACGGGATGGCTACCGTCGTCGGGCGACTGAGAACCTGTCCGATTATGGGCTATAAGATGGTAATTCTGGGACACAATACCGTGCGCGGCGCCGCCGGCGCCGCAATCCTGAATGCAGAGACCATGCATGAGCTCGGGTATATACAGGCATAATGAATGCGCGTAATTAAATTCGGGGGCACAAGCGTACAGGATGCACAGCGAATCCGCACCGTACTGGATATTGCCGACACCGCTGCCCGCGCCCCCGGCGGTGCGGTGCTGGTTTCAAGCGCAATGGCGGGCACAACCGATGCCCTGCTGCGGATAGCCGACTACGGAAAAAAGCTCCAGCGTGAAAAGGCCGCCGCAGAGACGGAAGCTATCCGCACCCACCATCTGCAGGAGGCCGAGGAGCTTCTCGGCAGCGAGTCGGAAGAATTACCGGAGCTGCTCCAGGGGATTGAACGCATCATCAGCCAGGTTCGCTCCCTGCTGGAGGGGATTCTGCTGCTTCGCGAATGCAGCAGCAGGACAAGGGACGCGATCATCAGCTGCGGGGAGCTCCTGTCAACCTCTATTATTGCCGCAGGTGCACGGAGCCGCGGCATCGCATCGGAGTGGATCGATATCCGTGCGTGCATGCGTACCGACGACTTCTTCGGTGCGGCACATGTCGATTTTCCAACTACCAATCCGCTGATCCAGCAGCATTTCCAACCGAAACCCGGATTCCTATATATTACCCAAGGTTTTATCGGGGCGGCAAACAACAAGGTAACCACCACCCTTGGTCGCGGGGGATCGGATTACTCCGCAGCAATTATCGCCGGGGCCCTCGGCGCAGAGGCACTGGAAATATGGACGGATGTCGACGGGATAATGACCACGGATCCCCGCATTGTTCCCGCCGCCCGACGAGTGCCCTCTATGAGCTATGATGAGGCGGCAGAGCTTGCATATTTCGGGGCCAAGGTTGTCCATCCGTCCACCATGCAGCCGGCGGTAGGCATGGGTATACCGATCTACGTCAGGAATACACACAACCCCCACAATCCGGGCACGATAATCTCCAACGAGAAACGCGCTCTCGGTCTGAGAGCTATTACCGCCAAAAAAAACGTTACGGTGATTACCGTGCACTCATCCAGAATGCTTCACGCCTACGGATTCATGCATCAAATCTTCTCTGTCTTTGCACAGAATCATACTGCAATTGATCTTGTAGCTACCTCCGAGGTGTCGGTATCAATGAGCCTGGATCCCGGCTCTATAGAAGGGAATCTGGAGGTCATCCTCACCCAGCTGGGAGATTTCGGAGAGGTTTCCACGGAGGTAGAGATGGCAATAATCTGCCTTGTTGGCCATGATCTCTGGAAGGACGCGGCATTTATTGCACGCGTATTCAGCTCACTGCAGAATATACCGATTCGTCTGATCAGTTTGGGTTCCTCGGATACCAACCTGTCACTGGTAGTTCCCGATCAGTATCGGGAAAAAGCGGTACGGTCGCTGCACGCTCAATTCTTTCCGGAGGTACCCCATGTCTGATATCTTTGACCGTATCAGCGATTTTATGCGTTCAATGTTCGGGGATGATGATGTGTTTGCCGACTCGGCTCGTAACGATCCGGACCTGCAGGATGCATGGGAAGAGCTTGAAACCTTCATGAAAACCGGCTCTACAGCCGCCTCAGGCAGTACCGGGTATTCCGGCAGCCGCACCCGCAGTTCGCACAGCACTCACGGAGCCGACAAGGAACTGCACTCCCACATGGTTGAGCTGCGCAAGGATTACCAAACCCTGGAAGTCCCCTTCCTGGCCGATTTTGATCTCGTCCGAAACAGCTACAAACGCATGCTGCGTTCCTACCATCCGGACAGGTGGGGGCATGATACCGACCGGATGCAGATTGCCACAGAAGTAACATCCAGGATTACCTCGGCTTACACCAGGATAAAGGAGTTCGAAAAACGCCGGGGCCATACCGAATAACTTACGGCAATATCCAGCTCAACAGCTGTTTCAGTCCTCAATACCGAATTCATGGATCTTTCGGTGCAGGGTCTTGCGTCCGATACCAAGGACCTCTGCGGTCCGGCTTTTATTTCCTTTATTCGCCAGCAGGGTAGCTTCGATAACCTGCCGTTCGACCTCATCCAGAGAGCTTCCCAGCGGGACCCGGACAACCTCGGCATCATCATTCTCGGTAATCGACGGGGGCAAATCCTCCGGTTGAATTACCGTACCCTTACACATGACAACGGCGCTTTCAATGGAATTGCGAAGTTCACGGATATTCCCCGGCCATGCATACCGGTACAGCATCGACCGGGCACGCGGATCAATTCCCTCTACCGGTTTTCCGTTCTCCTCGGCAAACTCCTGTACAAAGGCTGCAATGAGCAGCGGAATATCCTCTTTGCGCTCACGAAGAGGTGGAACATGGATGTTCACGACATTCAGCCGATAAAACAGGTCCTCGCGAAATGCTCCGGTTTCAATCTCCTGTTTCAGGTCGCGATTCGTCGCGGTTACTATGCGAACATCAACCTCAATTGTTTCCTCACCGCCGACACGCTCAAAGGTTTTTTCCTGTAATACTCGCAGTATCTTGATCTGCACCGCCTGGTTCACCTCACCTATCTCATCCAGAAAGATAGTGCCGCCGTTGGCCAGCTCAAACCTGCCGCGCTTCCGGGCAGTAGCTCCGGTAAAGGAGCCTTTTTCATGTCCGAACAGCTCACTCTCCAGCAGAGACTCGGACAGAGCAGCACAATGAACCCGAATAAGCGGTTTGTTTTTGCGGGGGGACGTGGCATGTATGGCATTGGCAATAAGCTCCTTGCCGACACCGCTCTCTCCAGTTATCAGGACCGAGGCCTTGGTTGGCGCAACCTGCTGTACAACATCGTAAACCTTGCGCATAACCGGACTCTTGCCGATTATATCCTTAAAACCCCGCTGTTTCTCAAGCTCCTCCTGCATAGCACGATGCTGGAGGGCTAATTCCCGGTTGCTGAGGGCTCTTCGGACGAGCAATGACAATCTATCCAGATTCACCGGCTTGGTAACAAAATCATACGCCCCTTCATGCATGGACTGTACTGCGGTTTCGATGGTTCCGTGCCCGGTAAGAATAATTACGGGAACACTGGGGCAATACTGCACCACGAACTGAAGAAGCTCATGTCCCGATTTCTCCGGCATTCGCAGATCCGTAATAACCAGATCCACTACATCGGCCTGGATTATTTCCATGGCCTCCTTCCCGTTCGCAGCGGTGGCTGCAGCATAGCCTTCCATCTCCAGAGCGGTTGCCAGGCCCTCCCGGATATTCCGCTCGTCATCCACAACCAGAATATTGAACTTCATGCGTGGTCCCCTCCCTCATATGATAACAGCTTCCGGCTGCGCTGTGGTACAGGGAACTGTATCGTAAACCGGCTTCCCCCGTCGGGGACAGAGCGAACCGATATCTCCGCCATATGCTCCTTTACAATCTTGTATACCAGGGTCAACCCGAGACCGGACCCGAAATCCTTGGTAGTAAAATAGGGTTCGAAAATCCGGTTCTGTATCTCAGTGTCCATACCGATACCGTCATCTATTATATGAAGGATTACACTTTCGTTTACATGTTCAATACTCACCTTCAGCGTGCCCCCGCCGGGCATCGCAGAGATTGCATTCTTGATGATATTCAGAACAGCCTGCTTTATGTATCGCTCATCCAGCTGTATGGCAGGGAGATTATCGGGGATTTGTTCTTCCAGTACTATTCCGCTCTGCCGCAGTTCATACTGCACAAATTCCAGCAGTTCATGCACAATTTCTCCAAGGTCGGAGTCAACCGGCTGGATGTCCATTGGTCGTACAGCAAACAGAAAATCCACAACGATCTTGTTTAACCGTTCGACTTCTTCATTTACAACGGACACATATTTGGCCCATTTCTCCGTTTCGGGATGATCCAGTTTTTGAATGGATTTTTCTATCAGCTGCATATGAATGCCTATAGATCCCAATGGATTTTTTATTTCGTGCGCAACCCCGGCGGCAAGAGTAGTCAGGGAGGCAAGGCTCTCAAAGCGGCGCAGCTGTGATTCACGCATCTTGCGCTCGCTTATATCCTCAACAGAAAAGATATTTCCCTCGATCCGACCGTCATGCACCAGGGGAACAACCGAACAACTCAGGGTACGCATTACACCCGCTTCCTCAATTGAAAACTCTCTGTCCTGTACAGTCTCCTGCTCCTGGAGTGTCTTCCGGACAAAGGAAGAAACCGAAGGTTCGCGAATTATCTCCCAAATAAGATAATCCACCGGTTGATCTACAGGTCCGATGGTCAGCATTCGTTCCGCCGGTTTATTCACCATAATGACCCGGTTCTCACGGTCGGCTACGATTACCCCCTCATTCATGCTATCCAGAACAACCTCAAGCTTCTCATTCTCCTTCGAAAGGGTGTAGATGAGATCATGTATCTGTTCTGCCGTTAATTTCGGCAGGATTTTTAGCGCACGTTGAACAAATCTTCTCATTTCCATCCCCTCTATCGCTCATACTACGCAAATGCATTCTCCCTGAACCACAATCCCTCAAGGACCTGAGCTGCATTCATATTCAGCTCCGCCATGGCATGAAGGGCATCGTCAATATCGCACAGGACCCGACGGAATCGCAGCGTCTGTTCAGCGGATACCCCGCCACCCTGGACCTCATCATGAAAATTCCTGCGCAGGGCCTCTACGATAAGCCGTAAAAGCAGCACACCCGCTTCACGTTGTTCTGCCCCGGTGGTATCTGAAATACCCGGCAGATCCTCTTCCGGTATCCCGCTGCGATTTTCAACAACACCAACCAGATGCCGGGCCCAACGTTCAGAGGCCCCCTTCACACTAATAAGGTTGGGGCTGATTATGCCGCGAAAGAAGGCTACCAGCGGCTGCCCCTCCACCGGCATATCAGCCGGCAATCTGAAAACCCGCTGCAGCACCTTTTTCTCCTCATCCATACCCCGTTTCACAAGCTGTACTGTGCGGACGCGGCTGAGAATTGTTGGCAAAATTGCCGTTCGCTTGGAGGTAGTCAGCAAAAAATGCACATTCTGCGGTGGCTCCTCCAGGGTCTTCAACAGCAGATTGCGCTGACTGTCGTTTAAAGTCTCAACATGTTCTAAGATAATAACCTTCGCCCCGGAGTGAAAGGACATATGCACCCAAAAGTTCATACGTCGAATTGATTCGACATGAAGCAGGTCGCCAGGCATTTTATCCAATATCGATAGCGATTTGTTGTATACCAGCTCGGCTGCTTTTCGAAGCTTTGGAGCATCGGCCTGCGTCGGCCGTGTGGCCTGCGTCGGCCGTGTGGCCTGCTCCGGGAAAATCTCCTCCACGGTTTCCATGACCGATTCTATGGAGGAGGCTGCTCCGGACAGACGACGCTCCTCGCCCTCCCAGAGAACCGGATTGAAGCGATTCATAAGCTTGCGGACCGCCCGACCGAACAGGTACCGGGTACCCTGACACGGGTCCCGGAGCAGGGCTTCCCTGGCGGCGGTCAGTTCCTCGACAAAATTGCGATTCCCCATCAGCAGCAGCTGCGGATGAGTCAGCCTCCTGTGCTGCTCGCAGGAATTACACATGCATCCCCATGGGGCCTGCGGGTTCTCGCACATCAGGGCACGAGCCGCCTCAAGCGCTATAGTCAGTTTACCGCTGTATCGCTCACCGGAGAGCAGAAGCGCCTGCGGCATGCGATCCTGAATCAACAGCTCCTTGAGGTGCGCAACCGTGGCAGTGTGGCCGATTATATTCTCAAACATGTACCCTCACTTCCGGAACCTGACTGCTCTGCAGGACGCTGCCGGCGTACGGCACAAGAGGCATGAGCAAATCAGCATAAAGGCTTGCCTGCAGTACACCGTCAATCCGGATAAAGGGCTGTATCTGCAATACAAGGATAATGACAAAAATCGCCAGCAGCCCCTCGATGCAGCCGAAAAACAGACCCAATGCGTGGTCCAATGCATCCAGATGTATGTGTTCAACCAGGGCGTTCAATGCCCCTTCGGTCAATTTCACTACAAGATACACAACCAGAAACAAGCCCAGAAACGCAATCACATGATTCCATAACGAAGGCCCCAGTATCTGATCCAGCCACAGCGAAACAACCCCGGCAAACACGGCTGCGGAGCCGATGCCAAGCACTACGGCAGCCACTGCCATAAACTCCCGAACGAAGCCGCGAAAACCGGCTCTGAGGACCAGAATTACCAAAAGCAGGGTAAATACGACATCGATTGGATTCAGCTGCATAGAAGTTCCTCACATACATCAGCCAGTTTCTTTACACCCTTATCCGCAGCAAAGATCCTGGCCGCTGCCTCCATTCGGCTGCGGGCTTCAGTATCCTGCAGCAGCCGCTGGATACAGCCCGAGAATCCGGCTGGATTCAACTCGGACACCTGCAGCACATACCCTATGCCCAGCTGCGAAAACAGATCGGCATTCCGGATTTGATCCCCGCGAGTTCCTGAACGCAGCGGAATAATCACAGCCGGTGTGCATGTTGCAGCCAGCTCCCATAATGATCCGGCACCTGCGCGGGTCACTGATAGCGCAGCGGCAGCTAAAATATCAGCATATTCCTCTGCAAAAAACGGCTGGGGGTAATATCGACCGGTGTATTGAGGGTTGTCGGCGAGAAATCCTTGCGCTCTATCAGTCCCTCCATGACCTGTCTGATGGCGTACAACACAAACCTGAAGCAAATCAGAGAGTGACTTAAACAGCAGCTGATTTATCTCCCCCGCTCCCTGGCTCCCCCCCTGTATAAATACCAGCCGCAGATCCCTGCGTAAGTCCATACGCGTATACAGCCGCTCTGCATTTCCCGCCGTTATTTCACGCCGTACTGGATTACCCGGAACCCGCAAACGCTCTGCAGATACAAGCGGAAAATACCTCAGACTCTGCTCATA
>CAZANF010000099.1:0-9932 GCA_964486425.1 uncultured Spirochaeta sp.
CATTTTTGTACATTAGACAGATGACTACATTCACTCTTGGAAAATCAGCTATTCAATTAACCCCCGTCGGTCTCGGCTGCTGGCAGTTTTCGCGCGGCTCGGGAGCAATCGGACAGTACTGGTCCGACATTTCATCGCAGGAGATTGAGGATATCGTCCGCACCACCCTTGAGGGCGGAATTAACTGGTTTGACACGGCCGAGATATACGGTAAAGGGGCATCGGAGGAATCTTTAGCCGTCGCGCTGCAGAACCTCGATGCGCGCCGGGAGGACTATGTCATTGCAGATAAATGGTGGCCGCTGCTGCGCACCGTAAAATCAATCACCAGGACCTTCCCCGAACGAGAATCCGCACTGAAAGGAATCGGTATCGACCTGTACCAGATACATCAGCCGTTCAGTTTCTCTTCCGTGCCCAAACAAATCGCAGCTATGGCAGAGCTGCATAAGAGCGGACGGATCCAGGCAGTGGGTGTGAGTAATTTTAATGAGAAGCAGATGCGTATTGCCCATGCCCGGCTTGCCGACCAGGGATTGACTCTGGCATCCAACCAGGTACGTTACAGCCTGATAGACCGGGTCCGCGCAAATGGATGAGCCGCTTCAAGGCCGATGGCATGGAAGCAACACGCCCCCTTATCCGGGCGCATTATCCATGCGAGGTAAACCAGTCGACCGACAGCCTGGCTACCTGCTCCAGTTTCCCTTCCTCCTCAAAGAGGTGGCCTGCACCCGGAACAACCTCGAATGATTTTTCACATTCCAGTTGTGCATACGCCTGTTCATTCAGCTGCTTGACCTGGGTGTCATTCCCGCCGACGATGAACAATGTCGGGGTTTTTACTCGCGGAAGCATCTCCATGGCTAAATCCGGTCTGCCTCCGCGGGAGACCACTGCGTGAATCTCCCCGGATCCAGCTGCCGCTGCATTCAGCGCGGCGGCGGACCCCGTACTCGCACCGAAATACTGCAGCCGCAGGGAGGGATATTTCTGCCGGACCCATTTTGTTGCTGCAAGCAGGCGCTGCGTTATCAATTCAATATCAAAGCGGTTTTCATACACGCGGTCTTCGGCCTGGGTTAACAGATCAAACAACAGCGTACCGAGCCCGGCTTCCTGCAGCATCCGGGCAACATAAGTATTACGAGGGCTGAGCCGACTGCTTCCTGCACCGTGAACGAACATGACCAGGTTCTCGGTGTCAGCAGGCACGGTCAGATATGCCGGCAGGGTTACGGATTCAACTGGAATGGTGATGTCCGAGGGTTGTGAATTCGGTGTATTCGGTGTCATAACATACTCCTCCTTTACCCGGCAGATTCCAGGATTCTCTTTACCTCTGCGTCGCTTGTCTGATTAAAATCCTCATACCATGCCCCTACCGCCATGTATGGCTCCGGGGTTATAACAGCGACCACATCGTCGGCCTCTGCCTGCAAGGCGCGCACTGAATCAGGTGCCGCAGCAGGAACAGCAACGATCACCCGCTGAGGCTGCAATTTTTTAACCGCTGCCACAGCCGCTTTCATACTGGCCCCTGTTGCCAGACCATCATCAACCAGAATGACGGTCTTTCCCTTCAGGTCCAGCTCATCACGGCCACCGCGATATTCCCGCTCCCGTCGTTCAAGCTCGGCACGCTCCTCGTTCTCGACGCGACGGATATCCTCCTCAGAGATATTCAGCTGGGATATGACGTTCTGATTAAGGACTCGGGATCCGCCGGAAGCAATCGCCCCCATGGCCAATTCCTCTCGACCGGGGGTCCCGATCTTGCGGACCAGAAAAACATCCAGTGGCGCGTGCAGCCTCCTTGCCACCTCTCCGGCGACCGGCACTCCGCCCCGGGGAAGCCCCAGCACAATTACTCCAGCGATATCCGCGTATGCCGACAGTTTTTCAGCGAGCTTTTCTCCTCCATCTTTGCGATTGGTAAACTTCATATCCTCGTTCCCTCCTGTACAGGCAAAAGTTACAAAGAGGTAACAGCCTTGTCAAATATACCCGGTAATCGTCACAGATCCTCGCTGTTCGGCGGAAAATCCGTTCCCTGCAGCCGTTCAAACCACAATCTGAACCAATCGAGCACCCGACGCCACCACGGACCCTTCGCCGCTGTTTGCGCGGCTCGTACCGGTGCACTGAACACCTCTTGTTCACCGAAGGTGAACACCACACGCCCTACCTGTGTACCGGCCTGAACCGGCCCGCGCAGCCGTCGGGGAACCTCGTATACCGCCTGCATTGATCCTGCTAACTGTCTGGGCAGCACCAGCGGCAAGGCCTCCCCCGAGCCTTCAGCTGAATCACCGGGTGCCCATTCAGCATCGACATACAAATCCATGGATGCTACAGCGGTACCGTACATCCGCACTGTGCCGGGATCCGGAAGACGCGGGGGCATCGCAACATATTCACGAAAACCATATTCCAGCAGATCACGGGAGATCTCGGCACGTTTCATATTCCCCTCGCGCGAGTTTCCGGCCTGCACTCCCAACACGACCGAAATCAAACGCCGGCCATTGCGTTCCGCCGTAGCCGCCAGATTGTACCCGGCAGACGGGGTTGTGCCGGTCTTCAGTCCGTCGGCATCCGGCATAATCCATAACAGGCGATTATAGTTCTGCTGCATTATCACTTGTTCGCTAGATCCCGGCAGCAGGTTCTCGGCCCTTGGATATCCGAAACTGCGTACCGAATGATACCTCTCTATAGCCTCGGGAAAGCTCCGTACATACTCCCTGGCGAAACGGGCGAATTCATCGGCTGTTGTGGTATTGTCCCGGCTATACCCTGATGGCTCGACCAATCTAGTATGCTGCAGTCCCATTTCCTGCAGCATCTGGTTAACCCGAGCCACAAAACTCTCTACGGAATCATCCAGCAACAATGCCGCCCCGACAGCAGCATCGTTCCCGCTGGTAACCGCTAATCCCAGCAGCAGATCGTTCAAACTGGCCCGCTGCCCCGGTCCTAAAAACATCAACGAGGAATGCGGCGGAGCATTCTGCGCCCAGGCCTGCGAGGGTATCGGGATATCTGCATCTACATCCAGATTGCCGCGGTCCACCTCCTCAAGCAGGGTGTACATGACCGGCAGTTTCACCAGTGAGGCGGGAGGGAGTACCTTATGACGATTATGCGCGTACAGCACCGTACCGGTTTCCGCATCCAGCAAAACAGCGGCGAGTGCATCAATCGAGGGATGATGGGGCTGAAAGGAACTGCCCGTCCAGTCGAAGGGAACAGGGGATTCCGCCGCTGCCGGTACGGCGCTGCAGAAAAACAGGAACACACTGAGGGTGATAATACTTCCGGGATATCGCATGGCAAAAATGTAGCATAAACACCCCAGCTTTGGTACTATGCGCCGAGGAGATAGCATGGCAACATATACTTCGAACCATTCAACTGATTCCCGGCGGATCTATCACATTGCTGTCGCAGCCCTGTGCTGTGCATCAATTGCCGCCGGGGCATATATTACGATACCCGCCGGGGCGGTACCCTTTACCCTGCAGACGATGTTCGTCCTGCTGACCGGTCTCATCCTCACCCCCGGCTGGGCAGCGGCCGCAGTGGCTGCATATCTGCTGACGGGTTCAATCGGTCTGCCGGTGTTCTCGGCAGGCAGCGGAGGAATCGGGCATCTGCTGGGACCAACGGGGGGGTATCTATGGGGATTCCTGCCGGCCGCAGTGGCTGTTGCTGCTGTTCGCCGGATTCTTCGGTCTGTACAGGGGCAATCCGCCCGCTGGAAAAAAGCCGGCACAGATCTTCTCGCCGCAGTCGCCGGAACCATTATTATCTACGCCGCAGGAGTGACGCAGCTCTCACTGGTAACCGGCATGGGTCCGGTTGAGGCAATTTCCGCCGGAATGCTGCCGTTTCTGATCGGCGATGCCGTCAAGCTTGCTGTTGCGATAACCTGCGCAGGCCTTATGCGGCCCTTGCTGCTGCAGCGAGGGATTCGCTTCACGTGACCGATGCCTTGTTTGCCGCTCATCAGTTAACGGCTCTCGCACCGGATTCAGAAAAGAAACTGCTGCAGGAGGTTTCGCTGAGCATCCCGAAGAGCGGAATCACTCTGCTCACCGGGAGAAACGGCAGCGGCAAAACGATTCTTCTGCGCACCCTGATCGGCCTGCATGATACATGGCATGGGGAATGTCTTTACAACGGCAGAAGCTTACGCAAATCGATACCGCGTATTCGCCGCGAGGTTGGTTTCCTGTTCCAGAACCCGCTGTACCAGCTGGTAGAACGGAGTGTTCTGGATGATATTATCCTGTCGCTCCGCTACCGCGGCATCAGCCGTACCGAGGCCCTGAAACAGATTGAACCGATTGTTGAGAGTCTGCAGCTGTCCTCGCTGCTGCATCGTGACCCGTATTCGCTTTCAACCGGTGAACAGCGTCGTACTATAATCGCAGGAATGCTGGCAGGGGGAGCCAAAACCCTGCTGCTGGATGAGCCCTTTACCGGACTGGACTATCCCGGCGCATGTGAGCTTATCCGTCACATACTGCAGCTTCGGTCGGCCGGGTGCTCGGTGATTGTATGCACCCACGATCTGATCAAGATATTCAAGCACAGCGATCACTGCATCGTACTGGAAGACGGCATGCTTCGTTACAGCGGAGATGCGGAAGGACTGCGGCAGCTTCAGCATCAGGATGACCGCAAACTGGAGCTTGAACCAATTACCGACGCAGGCTGCGGCAGCTACCCATGATTGGATTTATTGCCTTCAGCATCAGCATTCCGTTTCTGAGCATACCCGCACAATTCGCCGCGATACTCAGTCTGCCGGTTCTGCTGTGGAGCAGCCGCCTGCCGTTAGCAATACTGCGCAAGCCATGGAGCTTCGTCGCCATGTTCGGCCTGCTGCTTGCTGCAGTCCAGATCCTCACGGCTCTGGTTCTGTACCGGCAGACGGCTGCCTCAGCCGCCGGTGCTGCCTCAGCCGCCGGGAACACTGCAGCGGACGTAATCCTGCACATCCTGGGTACCGCGGTAGTACCCGTGCTGCTCTCCACCCTGCCTGCCTACGGCTTATTCCTGTCTCTCGGCGTCTGGCTGACACACCGCGTATCCAGTGCACAATTACAGGCCTTGCTGCAGCGTGCCCTTCCTGCTCGTCAGGGTTTCCGCCGTGTCGGTGCAATCGCAGGATTAGCATTCAGCTTGTTCATCCGTCTTCGGGGAATCGGTTCGGCAGTACGGGAGGCGGTGATGATGAAATCCCTCGGGAAAAAACAGCTTCGCAGCGTACGTGAAACATCGACAGCGATCGTACGACTTGGTACCGAGCTTGCAATCAGCACCGCCGAGGCAATGGTTCTGCGCGGCTATGACCCGAATCAGCAGATTCACGGCAGATCCGCACCGGAAGGTTCCGGAAAATCATCCGGAACAGGCAGCCTGAACCTGGAACTCGCACCACTGCTGATAATCGCGCTGATGGATTTTGTAACCCGGACAGCGGGATAGAAAATGATCCCGGATCATACCGGGGTGGAGCGACAGCCTTCACACCCACGAATCCGCAGAGCCGCAGTTCCAGCCGCTGTTATCTATGCTGCATACCCCTTCCGCTACTGCAGCCTCCACAGCGCAGCTACCGCCGGTTCGCTTAATCGCCGGGTTTGGGCCACCAGTCCAAGGTGAAAGGATTCCAGCACCGGATCTGCACGCAGAATTCGCACCTCGGGTCGCAAGGCAGAGGCATCCAGGACAATCCTCGGTACTACGCCTACCCCGAACCCCAGGCGAACCATGCTGATGATAGCCTCACTCCCGGAAACCTCAGCATATATCCGCGGCTCAGCAGCAGACTTCGGCCGTCCCGCAGCAAACCAGCGCAGCACCGCCTCCCGGGCCAGGCCGCTTCTGGGAAGTACCATTGGTACGCGAATCAGATCATCCGGCTGTACGCTATCCGGGATATCCGCCGACTCGCCGGACAGAACACGCGGCGCAATGAGCTCCAGCGCAGTTTCTTCCAGCGGAGCTGCAGACAAACCCGCAGGAATATCAGCCGGGAGTGCAGCAACCGCAATATCCTCCAGGCCCTCTGCAACCCGGTGAATGGCTTCCGAGGGAGCCCCTGTCTGGAGAACAACCTTTACCTCCGGATGGGCGGAACGCAGCCGGGCCAGAAGCCTGGGTAATATCGCAATGCTGGCGGTTACCGAGGCAAAGATGCGTACCTCACCCCGAACCTTTCCGGTGACTGTTCCCAGCTCATTCCGCAGATCGTCCCATTGCAGCAGTACGGAACGGCAGAACTCGGCGAAGCGTCGACCTGCCAGCGTCAGGCTGACCTCCCGATTATCACGATGTACCAGCTCCTGACCCAATTCCTCCTCCATCCGCTGCAGTGCTCTACTGACCGCAGAAGGACTCAGATGACAGATTTCTCCGCTTAACCGGAAATGCAGGGTCTCCGCTATGGTCACAAACAGATGCAGATCCCGTATCTCCATCACAACACCCTTCTCTGCGGCACCGTTATACCCAGGCTCCGATAATCATACTGATAACAATTACCGCTACCAGGGGATAACCTGCATCGATAAGCCACACGCGTATATCGCCGCCGAACAGGACATTGGCGAACTGGGGAGCAGCGGTAAATCCCAGCCATGCGGTGATGCCCAGCATCATTACCTCGAGGATTCCGACCGCGCCGCTCAGGGTTGCAATCATCGATAGAGCCGCCGACAGTACCAGCCCCGAGGTAAATGCACCCAGCATGATCTGCCAGGTCGGCCCTTCCTTGTTGCTGTCCAGCTCCCCGTACTTTAACTGCGCCCATAACCGGCCGAACAGAACCGGTGAGTACCAGAATGCGCCGATAATAAAATATACGATTGCAGCAACAATCACCGCCCAGATGTTAATTGCAAACACTGTTTCCCCCTGTTGTTTCCGGCCCGGTTCAGGGCTTTGATTTCACCATATGCAGCTTTACTCGAGTAATTATCTCCAGCAATGCCGCAATGCACACGAGAGCGGAAAGTCCGGCCGCCCACCCCGACAACCATTCCTCCGTCGAAATTCGTGCCAGTGCGATCCCAAGCAGCGCCCAGCTGATAACCAGTGCATAGGCAGCATCTCCATGTCGCTGTATCATTATAACGGCTAACCCGGCGGCAGCACATGCCAGCAGAGCTGCCCAGAACATCGGACCAGGGGCCAGGTCGGTGATATCCCACGACACCAGCAGCCCGGTTATGTTCGCCGGCAGGGCTACCGTTATCCAACCGACATACAGAGAAAACGGAAGGCTCACCGCCCAAAACTGTGCAGGCAGAAGAATCCGGTCGGACCACTGCAGCGCCGTCGCAATTCTCACCAGTGAAACAAAAAGTACCACCATGATCAGTACGCTCAATTCCAGAAGCAGCGCGTGCCAGGCAAAAATCCACAGCGAATTCGCTATGTGGCTTGCCAAAACCCACGGGGCAATTGTCCTCCACCATGCCGGCGGATTTTCAGGGGAGCGGTACACCACAACCAGCTGGTATACGGTAAATACCGTTAACGCAAGATATATAACGCTCCACACAGAGAAGGTAATCCCGGCTGGAACGAACAAATTCGGCAATGAATCAGATATCTCACCGGTCCCTCGTCCGAACAGGGGCAAAGCAACAGCCGCCCAATTGATAATGAGGGTAACTCCAAAGCCGATACACAGCATAACAGCCAACAGCAGATTATTCCTTTTCATTCTTCCCCCTATACCCATAGTGTAATCCTACCCGAAAGCAACGGCAACAGGTTATATGCCGGCTGTGATCCGCAGAGGCCGGCTTTACACCACAGATGCCGGCTTTAATCCGCAAATACCAGCTTCAAACCCGCAGAGCTTGTCTTGCTGCTTCACCTCTGCTACTCTATTCGATATGAAAATGGGTTTCTCACTCATACGGATACCTTTTTATATCCTCCTTTTGTCGCTATCTGTGTCATGCACAGCCGGGGACGCTGAACCGGATGCCGGCAGCAGCCCTGCTGCTTCTGGGCATCCGGACTCTGCTGATACTTCGAATTCAGAAAGCATTCAGATGGAACGCACACGTCCTCCGCGGGCACTACCAAGAGACAGTAACGGGGACCCGGACGAAGAAGAAGTGGTGTTAACCCCGCCGGATCAAGCATTCAGGATATTATACGATCAAGTATCACAAGAGCCCGCTGCTGAACCTCTCGATACCGAGACAGGACGTTTACAGAACAATGATCATCCGGCTCTGCCGGTGCTTGAGCGATTCCTTTCAGGATTGCAGAATAACCGGCTAAACCCGCAAACCATTCCAGATTCCGCACAGTTTTCGCTTGAAATCTCGCTTGAACCACTGGTCGACAGCCAGTCGATAAAGATAGCCCGCTATCGTGTCGGGGAGATACGTGTTTCAGAAGAGAATGCGCAAGCCTCAATTCGATTGTTTACCCGGGACACCTCAGCAATCGGCGAAGTATTTCTGCAGCAGCAGGAAGGGGACTGGCTGATAACGGACATTGACTTTCCATGGGAACAGCTGACCACTCCGTCCGATCCGCCCCGCTTCACCCCCAGCACCCATCAATGGACTGTCGGCTCACACCTATGATTACCGGATCGACCGAGGTATACGTTGCACTGCAAACCGCCCTCCGCCGGCAGCTGCCGATCACAGTCCATTTCCCTCAGCGGGGAACAATACAGGCGGTGGTGTCTTCAGTCTCGCATTCTTATGCCGATCTGCAATGCACACCCATTTCGGAACCCGATAGTCAGCTCACACTGGTGAAAATCAGTTTCCCGTTTCGGGATACCACATTTCAGATGTCGACCAGTGCTCGACTGCTGTCACCAACCAGCCTTCGAATCGATACGGATACGGCCGGAACCCGGAAACAGGAGCTCATGCCTCCAACCGAGTGGGACGGTACAGAGATTCTTCCTGTTCAACCTGCTGCAATCCCGTCCAGACCGCCCCTGCAGCGGCTTCATGGGGTACTCCAAACCATCCGGGAATTGATTAAACCATGGGCCGAACACCGGATCAGCATATTCTCCCAACCGGTTCAAAATGAAACAGACCGGGCAGAGATACAGATTCGGGCTTCTGTGCGTACATCTCCACCTGATTTCTGTTTACCGATACTGCCGTCGGAACCAAGGTCAAGATTTGATATTACAATACCCATTTCCTTTCAGAAGGTCAGCTTTGGCAGCATCGACATACTGGAAAATCATACAGATCCCGATCAGCTTTCAAGCCTGTTAACCAGATTGAGTACCTGCGGGGTTGCAATCGCTTATGAACTGATGCAGCCTGTTCCAACCGGATCGCTGTATTTACTGGCACACTCCCCCACCGGGTCCCTGATATTTTCACGAAAACCTGTGCGAACCGCGGCTACAGGATTCGAGCTGAAGACGGCTACCGGGTTGTACTTTACCATTCCAGCCGGACTTTCACCGGAAAATTAAATATAAGCCGGATTCCCGCCGATATGTGATTACGGGGTTGGCCATGTTCTATGCTCTATTCGAAATTCGCAGTTTCCGACAGCTGAAAAACGTGTCTCCGGAGCTTGCCGAGGAGGCTGCCGGAATAATCCACACCGAACTGAATGGTATAGGTACTGCAACAGATACACCATCGTCGGGGATGTTCCTGTATTCCTTCCCAAGTCGCCGGACCGCCGATATTGAAAAGATGGCTGCAGGTATATACAAGGCCTTCAGTCGGCTCACACGCCTTGAGTCGGACCTGATGGGGTTCACCATTCTGCTTGATTCAAGCCCTTCCCAGGACAGCACTGCAGTATTCAGAGGATTTCGCAATGTACTTTTAGCCGCTCCGCAAGATGATATATTTATCATCGGTCAGGCAGGCCTTCACAGTGTCGAGCATATGTTTCATGTA